>CAZHPL010000125.1:7104-8877 GCA_964534495.1 uncultured Lishizhenia sp. | reverse complement strand
GTCAAATTCCCGATCGAAATCCTTCATTGGATTGGAAATTACCGTTAGATGGCACATTATCAAAATACAAATGGGAAAAATTGATTCCCTATTCCATGAAGCCTAATGTGCTAAATCCTACTTGTGGTTATGTTTTTAACGCCAATAATTCTCCATTAGTTTGCTCCGGTAAAGAATGTAATTATAATGATTATTTCGTTGGTTTACAGTTGTTTAATATCAATCGAGGTGAATTGTTCGATCGATATTTTGCGGAACATAAAGGGAAATTTTCAATGGAAGACATTCATCGAATAAAGTATGATAAACGATTCAATAGAAACGGGGTTTATTCTAAAAATTTAGGTGTTTTATATCGATTAGACGAGAAGAAGTATCCCAATTTATCGGATGCCATTTTAACTTTGAAAAGATGGGATTTTGAGGCAGATGTGGCAGATACAAATGCTGCATTGGTGTTAGTAACCCATAAATTCTTACAGCGTAAATTATCTTCTTCCTTAGGCTTGCTAATGATTCAAAAAGACGCTGTTTCTGAAAAAGATGCGATATGGGCTGTCAAAAAAGCTAGAAAATTCTTAATTCATAAACACGGAAGTATTCATGTACCAATCGGACAGGTACAACGACACATTAGAGGCAATGTAAATCTTCCATCGGCGGGAATGAGTGAACAAATCCGAGCCACAGAATCGAGTTTGTATGATAAAAAGAAAGGGATTTACAGAATAAATGGAGGAGATGGTTACATCCAAATTGTACATTACTCAACAAGTGAAACACGTATTTCAACGATTAATGCTTACGGTGCTTCCGCAAAACCTGAGAGTATTCATTACAACGATCAAATGGAGCTGTTTGAAGCAGAGAAATTAAGGAAAATGAGTTTTAAAAAAGAGGAAGTATTTAAAACAGCTGCTAAAATTTATTCGCCAAAATAAAAGGCTGAGATTAGTTATAGCTGCTTAAAATGAGGCCAAACATCTGAATTTGGAAGAGGCGCACTAATTGCTATTTCTTCTTTAGTAGTGGGGTGTGAAAACTGAATTTTACGTGCATGTAAACAAATCGAACCGTCTTTGTTCGCTCTTTTAGCACCGTATTTCACATCTCCTTTGATACAACATCCAATGGTTGCTAACTGTGCTCGAATTTGATGATGTCGCCCGGTCTCCAATTCAATTTCCAACAAATGATAACGTTCAGAAGATTGTAAAAGCTGATACCGCAAACGCGCTTCTTTTGCACCTGCTACAGAACTGTTAACAGGATAACTTTTGTTTTGACCTTCATTTTTTTTAAGGAAATGCTTCAATTCACCTGAAGTTGGTGAAGGCAATTTTTCAACTAAGGCCCAATATACTTTGTTGGTTTCTTTATCTCGAAATTGTGCGTTCAATCGTTCCAATGCCTTGCTTGTTCGCGCGAAAATAACGGCACCACTTGTTGGTCGGTCCAAACGATGAACAACTCCGCAAAACACATTGCCCGGTTTGTTGTATTTTTCTTTTAAATAATCTTTAATCTCGTCAGGCAAAGTTCTGTCTCCAGTCTTATCTCCTTGTACTATTTCTGAAGCACGTTTATTGACAACAATAACATGATTGTCTTCATACAGAATTTGAGAAGGATCTAAAGCCACTACGAAAGTTGATTTTTAGTATACGATTTGTAGCGCAAATAAGCGATAATATTGAAGATTGCATAAATAGCAATCGTAAAAATTAACCAAGTTGGGAATTTTCCTAAACCATCACCTTGAGCGTAAGAGTG
>CAZHPL010000125.1:0-7094 GCA_964534495.1 uncultured Lishizhenia sp. | reverse complement strand
TACCATGAAATTCACACCGAAAAATGTAAATAAAATCGCTGAATAGCCCCAAAATGCAACCGTGTTGAAAAGGAATTTAGAACGCAACGCAGGGATGAATCGCAAGTGTAAAATGATAGCGTAAACCAATACCGAAACCAATGCCCATGTTTCTTTCGGGTCCCAACCCCAGTATCTTCCCCACGATTCATTTGCCCAAACACCTCCTAAAAACGTTCCGATGGTCAACATAAACAAACCAATTGTAATGGTCATTTCTGCAATGTAGGTTATTTCACTGATTTGAATAGAAATCAATTTTCCATTGTTTTTTGTGCGGAAGCTATATAATATCAAATTGAATAAACCGAGCATTGCGCCCAATCCTAAAAAGCCATACGAACTTGTGATAATAGAAACGTGTACTTGTAACCAATACGATTTCAAAACAGGAACCAAAGGAGTGATTTCAGGATCCAATAAGTTCATTTCTGAAACCATAATCATCATGCTTGCTAAAATG
Source organism: uncultured Lishizhenia sp. (assembly GCA_964534495.1). Classification (GTDB taxonomy): domain Bacteria; phylum Bacteroidota; class Bacteroidia; order Flavobacteriales_D; family Crocinitomicaceae; genus UBA952. The sequence goes on along the minus strand of CAZHPL010000125.1, from coordinate 6,592 downwards.
ACGGTTGCCGGAATAACAATTTGGTTTCTACGTGCAAAAATAAATCCAGCCACAATTGTTGCCCATGCTATAAACACAATAGCTTCGTATCCATTACTCCAAGGAGCGTGTCCGGAAATCATCCAACGAAGACCTAAACCTAGTGCTTGGTAAAGGAAAGTCAAAACAACTAAACCCACCATAATGCGCCAAATAACCATTCTTCTTTTTTCACCCTTTCCTTTTTTGTTGGTGAATACGCCTGCGAAATAAATAATCAATGTAATCAATCCTAAAGTGGCTAATATTTTGTAAACCATACTAAATATTCCCAGTTTATTATAGGCGATTTCCCATTCTACTTGTGCTTCACTAGGAACAACATCTTTTCCGATGGTACGTTGAATGGTTTTTATTTTTTTCAATAAAACCGATGCTTTCGAGTAATTTTTACTGATGCCACCTTGATGTACAGCATCCAAGTATCTGAAAAAAGTCAATGAAGAAGTTGTGTCCGTTTGAATTAATTCAGCACTCATTGGAACATACCAATTATGATTGGGATCGTTTTTGCGTGGTAAAATTTTCATGTATTGCCAAGTAAACACCTGACTTGCCACTTCGTATTTCTCATTTAATTTAATGAGTTTTTTGTCAAATTCCGACTGTTTCGATTGTGGTTTTTGGTGCGCTTCCTGATATTGTTTCAACCATTTAAAATTCCCTTCTTTATCAGCCAATTCGATGGTGGATGCAAATTCTCCTAAATGTAATTGATCTCTTACGGCAGTTGGCACTTGAATCATTTTTTGATCCAACCAATAGTCGCGATACATGTGCATACCCAATACAACTTGAATGGCATTCAAATCTTTGTAAGTATTTCCACGGTACAATTTTTTTAGAATATCCTCACAAAGCGTATGAAAGGGAACAATCCGTCCTTCAAAATTTTGAACTAATAGCGACGCTAATTCATCCGCATGTTCTTTCGAAACTTCGTAATGCAGGAATTTGGCAGGGTTTTTTGCGTTATGATTCGCTGCAAAAAGTGAAGTAGAAGAAAGAAGTACGATTAAGGCGAAAAGACCTAGTTTTTCCTTTTGAGCTTCTAGTTTTTTAAGTTTATCGTCTAAAATTTTAAATCGTCCTGCGGGTGCAAAAAGCGATAGAATCATAGCAATAGACATTAATAAATAGCCCAAATAAGTGATGTTTGTTCCCCACCAATCGTGGTTGACACTCAATTTTGTTCCTTCTTCATTTTGTGGCGTCATAGGACTGTCAAGCGTATAACTCGATTGGAAAAAACGATACCCTCTGTAGTCCATTACATTGTTCATAAATACACGCTGATCGCGTTTGTATTTCATGGCTTTGTCATCGATTGTTAACTCACTTGCATAAGAGGAAGGTGATTCTGAACCCGGATATTTATCCAAAATAAAATCTCTACAGACAATAGAAAAAGGAACCGGTTTGCGAATGGAACCATATTCTAATTGAAAAATGATGCCATCCATTTCAAAACGCTCAGGAACAGGTAAAGCACCCATTCCGCCTTCCAAACGTACAATTTTTGATTTTCCGTTGTAGCTGAATTTAACGGTTAAATAGTCTTTTCCTAGATTTTTGTTAGGTGTATGAATCAAACGTTTTTGCGCATGACTGATTTTTCGTTTCAATACAATTTGCTGATTTCCAAAGTTGTAAAGTGTTCGCTCTTTCATGGTTACCCATTTGTTAGCAGGAACAGCTGTGTACAAGGAATCACTAATTGGCATACCGGATTGTCGAGCTTTACGCATTTCTGTCATTGGCAAATAACGCATAGGCATGAATGAATTCAGCTCAACTGAATCGCCTTTGGAACGTAAACGAATACCACTTGTTAGACCAGGTTTTTCATAGCTCACAGGGATGCCATTTACCATAATTAAATCGTTTTCTCCCAAATAATTGGAACTCATTCCCTCCGTTACTAATTCCAATGCTGTCGTTTTGAAATTGCCATTTATCACCAACGAATCTGTGGCTTTGGAGATGAAATCTATGTAATCCAATTCAAATGTTTTACCTTCTAATTCACCTGCCATTGAAAAGTTGTTAGAGGTAATCTCAGATAAATATCTTTTTTCTGCAATGGTAGAACTCATTCCCGTTTTTGGATTTTCTGCGTAAACGAGAACATGTGGTTCCGATGTATAAATGAAATCGGCTGAGGTTCCTTCTTTAATAATCATTGTTCCTTCGAAACTGACAAAACGCGTAACAGCGGCACCGATCAAAATAATGATGAAAGAAAGGTGAAAGGCAAGCATGGCAATTTTTTCACGTGCCCACATTTTGTAGCGAAATGTATTTGCAATTAAGTTTAATCCTAAATACAGCAACAAACATTCGAACCAAAAGGCATTGTAAATAATGATTTTAGCTGTTTGTGTTCCGTAAATTGATTCAAAAAAAGTGGCAGCACCAATTCCAATGAAAAAGACAATGAGCGCAAGTGTCATTCCTTTCATGGAAAAAAAAGCTGAGGTGAATTTTTGTAAGAGCGTTTCGTTCATAGCGTGCAAAATTAAACAAAGCTTGTCTTTTGTAACACCTTGAAATGGCATTAGTTCATAAATAGTCCTAAAATGAAGCCGAAACGAAATACAAAATATGGTTACCTTTGACCACTTTTCAAAAAATCAAGTTCATGAAAACAATTTTGATTCTTGGGGCGGGGTTGTCGGCATCTTCAATGATTCGTTATTTATTGAATCACGCGGAAGAAAACGATTGGATGTTGAAAATTGTGGATCAAGACATCGAATTGGTAAAGCGAAAAATTAATGGTCATCCACGTGGAATGGCGCTTTCTTTTAATGCTTTAGATCCGCATGAAAGAAGACCTGCCATTGGACATTCGGATTTAGTTATCTCCATGTTGCCAGCTCGTTTTCACGTTGAAGTTGCGCGAGATTGCATTGATTTACGAGTGAATCTAATAACGCCATCTTATATTTCACCTGAAATGCGTGCCTTGAATCAAGATGCTGTTGAAGCAGGAATTGTTATCATGAACGAAATTGGTGTTGACCCAGGGATTGACCATATGAGTGCCATGCGTATCATTCATGCCATTCAAAACAAAGGTGGAGAATTGCTTTCTTTCAAATCGTTTTGTGGAGGATTGATAGCACCTGAAAGTGACACGAATCCATGGCATTATAAATTCACATGGAATCCGCGAAATGTGGTCTTGGCAGGGCAGGGTGGAGCCGCTTGTTTTATTCAAAATGGAGAATACAAGTACATTCCTTACAACCGTCTTTTTGGTAGAACGGAACGTTTTCAAATTGGAGAATTTGGAGAATTTGATGGGTATGCCAATCGCGATTCATTGTCGTACAGAGAGACCTATGGTATTGAAACGATTCCAACGATATACAGAGGAACATTAAGAAGACCAGGCTATTGTCAAGGATGGGAAGTTTTTATCGAGCTAGGAATGACTGACGATGCCTACAAAATGGCGCATTCCGAGCAATTGACACCTCGCACTTTTTTAAATGCATTTTTGCCTTACAATCCGCACCTTTCTGTTGAAGACAAATTGAAATTATTCTTGCGTGAAGATAGAATGTGGTTGTATCCATTGTTTGAATCACTAGGGATTTTTGAAAAAGATGAGCAATTTGGATTCGCAAATGCTTCACCTGCTCAGTTACTTGAAAAGTTATTGGTCAGCAATTGGAAATTGGAGGAAAACGACAAAGATATGTTGGTGATGTACCATGAATTTGAATTCAAATGGGAAGATAAAATGCATAAAATCACCTCCTCAATGGTGAATTTAGGAGAGGATCAAACGTATACTTCAATGGCAAACACAGTGGGTTTACCTGTTGCAATTGCAGCTAAAATGATATTAAAAGATGAGGTTGCCGAAAAAGGTGTAACTTTACCTATACACCCCGAAATATATGAACCAGTATTAAATGAGTTGGAAACTTTCGGGATTACTTTTGAAGAAATAGAAACACAGATTTAAAATATGGAAAACGAAGAAAATGCAATGAACATTGAGCTATCTGAAGATATAGCTCTAGGAATTTACTCCAATTTAGCGATTATTACACATTCACCAGCAGAAGTTGTTTGTGACTTCATTCAAATCATGCCGGGAATGCCAAAAGGAAAAGTGCGCTCACGTGTTTTGATGACACCTCAAAATGCAAAACGATTTTTACATGCTTTGGCAGATAATATTCAAAATTACGAGAAGAGTTTTGGGCCTATTGACGAGCCAGAAGCAGGTATGCCACCAATGAATTTCGGAACACCGAACACAATGGCATAAATTCATGTTGAGCATCTGCATTCCTGTTTTTAATGTCGATGTGCGTCCCTTGGTACAGCAGTTGGCAGCCCAAATTGCGCATGCAGATGCACCTTGTGAAATCATCCTAATTGATGATGCTTCTAGACTAGAAATAAAAAAAGTCAACCAAACCCTTGTCGATTGCGCCCATTACATTGAATTGCCCCACAACATTGGTCGATCGGCCATTCGCAATCGTTTTTTAGAAGTCGCCAAACAACCTTATTTGCTTTATTTGGATTGTGATGCGGAGATTATTTCCGATGATTTTATCAAGAAATACATTGATTTCCTGCGCGAAAACAGTCCAAAAGTTGTAATTGGCGCAAGTATTTACCAAAAAGAAATTCCAGATAAGTTGCACCGTTTGCGTTGGTATTACAGTGTAAATAGAGAAAGTAAATCCATCGAGCAACGCTTGAAATTCCCTCAATTAGGATTTAAGACCAATAATTTTATCATTCAAAAAAGTCTTTTAGAGAAAATTCGTTTCGACGAACGACTAAAAAATTATGGGCACGAAGACACCTTACTTGGATTTCAATTAAAAGAAAAAAACATTCTAATCCAACACATTGATAATCCAGTTCGAAATAAGATTTTGGATAGCAATGAGCGTTTTCTTGAAAAAACAAAAGAAGGAATTGATAGCCTTGTGAAAATTATTGGTTTTGACATTCCAGTACAATCTTTTATACGTCAGGTCAAATTACTTTCTTTTTATAAAAAAATACAATCGAATGTCTTTTTATGGATTGCATTCAAATGTACTTTTCCATTTTTGGGGTGCGCGAAACGATTACTTCTAAATGGCAACACAAATCTCTATTTATTTGATTTTTATAAATTGGTTCTTTTGCATAAAGCTTTGGAGAAATCGAATAGCTTAGATAGAATTCAATAGCGATTCCAATTTCGTTTTTTCGTTTTCCCAGTTTTCAATTTGTTTAGCTGCTATGCAATTCGTTTTAAATTCACCAAGTTTTTCTGGGTTGTCAATCAAATATTGAATAGCATCTGCAATCTGTTTTGGAGTAGTTTCCTCAATTACAAGTCCTATTTGATATTTCTCAACTATAGCTTTAATTTCTTTCAAAGGCGAACAAATGATGGCGGTTTCTGCTTGTATGTAATCGAACAATTTATTGGGTAAAGCCAATTCATAATTCAACGAAACAGGTTTGTCAATTGCGAGACCAATATCAGCTAGTTGAGTAATGCGCATTAATTCTGAGTACGGACGTTTATCCAAAAACAATACAATCTCTTCTAATTGTAGTTTTTTAACCTTTTCCTTCACTAAAGGCACCACATCACCATTTCCGACTATAAGAAAAACAGCACCTTCAATAAATTGAAAAGCCTCTACCGCTTCTTCCAAACCTCGATCAACATTTAAACCCGAACCTTGGACAATAACAACTTTTTTATGAGCCGGAATAGTTAATTCTTCTTTAGTTATAGGAAAAGAGCCATTTAGCGAAAAAGGAACATTCCTAACAACAATCGGTTTCACCCGGTATTTCTCTTCAAAAATGGTCGCAATGGATTGGTTCACCGTAATCATGTGTTTGAGTTTGGGAACCATTTTGCTTTCCAGTAATTCCCAAAAGCGTTTTACTTTGGGACGGTGAATTAATTCTGGAGCTTCAGTAAACAATTCATGTGAATCATAAACAAGTGGTTTTTTTTTCCATTTTGCAACTAGATAGTTAGGTAATAACGTATCCAAATCATTCGACCAAAAGACGTCTGAACGATTCAAAAGCAAATACCAGAAAATTCTAAAATTAAGATTTGCATAGAACAATGGGCCACTATTGAACCATAAACGAAAGCGTTTTACTATAATTTTATCAGGTGAAAACGGCAAACTTTGAGGTAAAATCCGCCCTAAAAGCACAATTTCAAAATTATTTTCAATCAAAACATCACACGCACGTTTTACACGATTATCCGTGGATAAATCATTTGAAACTGAGATAATTACTTTTCTTTTTTTAGTTGAAAACATGCTGTATTTGAAAGGGTAAAGTTGCGTTTTATGTTTCTATAAACAGAAAAAAGAAAAAAATATTTTCAAAAATAGTTTGTGAAATAAAAATCTTTCGTAAGTTTGCAATCCCAAAAAACAACATTTGGGAAACAAAAAAGACAAGTTCTTTAACATGTTGTACCAACATTAATTAAACGCCGATGTAGCTCAGTTGGCCAGAGCAGCTGATTTGTAATCAGCTGGTCGGG
>CAZHPL010000124.1:0-8887 GCA_964534495.1 uncultured Lishizhenia sp. | reverse complement strand
GCCACGCTCGGTTCAAATGGTTTGCTATCAGTTGCGCCAAGGTTGTTTTCCCAACACCTGGAGGTCCCCAAAAAATCATGGATGGAATCATTCCGGCATCCAATGCTCTACGTAAAGAAGCTTCTTTCGATAGCAAATGTTGCTGTCCGATATAGTCGTCCAAGGTTACAGGACGCATTCTTTCCGCTAAAGGAGCGCTGAGATTCATATTGTAAAGTTAGGAAAACAAACGAATTCGTATAAAAAAGCTGTAATGAAATCGTATGCTAGAATTGTATTATAATTAATATTATGTTAAATAGAATAATCTAATATAAAGCAGTACTGTTGAATACTGCTCTACAAAATCCTTGCATTAAACGAATCTACTCCTTCCAATTATCGTAGCCTCCTTGTAAATCGTACACTTTCTTAAAACCTGCTTTCTTCAAATCTTTTGCAGCGTTCAAACTACGACCACCTGCTGCACAATACACTAACACGGGTTTATTCTTATCTAATTTAGCTGTACACATTTCTAAAAATTTTGGTGAGAAATAATCGAAATTTACAGAGCCTTCAATTTTACCTTCAGCAACTTCTTTAGCTGTGCGTACATCTACAATTTGTGCACCTTTCTCTTTCATCATTGTTTTAAACTCTGCATTCGATAAACGTTTTTGTGCTTGAATAGCATTCACAGATAAAAACAATAGACAGAACAATAAAATCTTTTTCATAATTGTATTTTTGAACAAATTTAAGCGAGTAATCAAAATAAATGAATCTATTTAACATAATATAATGGCCATATACGCTTTTAACGGATTTATTCCTGTTGTGAAACCTTCTAGCTTCGTGCATCCACAAGCTTCTGTTACTGGAAATGTGATTATCGGTGAAAATGTGTACATCGGTCCTGGTGCTGCCATTCGTGGTGATTGGGGACAAATTATCATTGAAGATGGTTGTAATGTGCAAGAAAATTGTACGATTCACATGTTTCCGGGTACAACGGTTCATTTGAAAAAAGGCGCACATATTGGTCATGGAGCCATTATTCACGGGGGAATTATTGAAGAAAATTGCTTGATTGGAATGAATGCCGTTGTGATGGATGATGTGTTGATTGGCAAAGAAAGTATTGTCGGTGCTTTGTGTTTTGTACCGGCAAATACCCACATACCACCAAGAAGTTTAGTTGTTGGAAATCCAGCGAAAATCATCAAGGAAGTTAGCGATGAAATGATTGCCTGGAAAACCGAAGGAACTCAGTTGTACCAACAGTTACCTGCAGATTGCCATGCTTCTCTCCTACCCTGTGAACCACTTACCGAAATCGAGGAAAATCGTCCTGTGCAACAGCGAAATTACTTTAAATGGAAGGATCAAAAGTAGATTTCTCATTCCAAATCGCTTGATACGATTGGTCTTTGTCGTAGCGTGCTTCTTGTTTTTCTAAGTTGAAATGTCGGCCTGCTCTTGGATCATTTCCTACGCCAGCAATGTATGCCCAATTTCCCCAATTGTTCGCTACATCGTAATCAATGAGTTGTTCTTCGAAATAAGCGGCACCATACCGCCAATCGAGTTTCAAATCGTAAATTAAATAGCTTGCTAGTAATTGGCGCATCCGATTCGTTGTAAAACCAGTAAATTTCAATTCTTTCATTCCGGCATTGATGAGTGGATTCGTTGTCTCACCGTTTTTCCATTGCTCCAATTTTTCGAAATCAATCGTGCTTTGTGCTGTTGATTTTCCTTGAAGTCCATTTTTCAAAAAGAATGAACGTGGGTATTTAATGAAATTCAAATAGAAAAATTCTCTCCAAAGTAACTCAAAATAAAGCCAATAGGTAGATTCATTTGAACCATATTCTTTTTCAAAATTTTGCAATTCATGGTAAATCGTTCGAGGCGAAATACAGCCTAATGCAAGTCCGATCGATACTTTACTGGAATTTAAAATACCTTTTAATTCGTTCCTTGTTTCTTTGTAATGATGTACTGCTTTTGTCTCCTGTAGATAACGTTTAATGTGTTTTAATGTCTCACGTTCTCCACCCGAATATGGAACCAAGGAATAAGGATGCGTATTAATTTCAGTCAATAAATCATCAAATGTAAGCTGATTGGCAAGTGCATTCATTATTGGAGATTTTATGGTTAAAGGCATAGCCATTTCATCCCTTACAACTGATTTTTTCTCAATTTGCTTCCTGAAATCGGTGAAAACCCATGGTAATTGTTCGATGGTAAAAGGCAAATCAATTACATCATAAAGTGTGTTTGGACGGCACATTTCCCATTCAATTTGTTCTTTTTGAAAATGATTTTTCAATCGTTTAAGCTCTTGCAATTCTTCCCAAGCGATAGGTTGCTGCACATAAATTCGTTTAAAATCAAAATGCTTCTGAATTTCACTTAAAACAAATGTTGGATTACCTTTCAAGATGATTAATTCACCTCCTATTGCTTGTAAAGTTGCTTTTAAATCCATTAAAGCTTGGGCAATAAATCGCTTTCGGTGTTCCCCTACTCGTTTCGACTCCAGTTGTATGCTGTTCATGAATGCTTCATCCCAACCATAACAAAAAAGGACTTCCTCATTTTCAGAAATGGCGGATGAAATTGCTTCGTTATCACGCCATCTCAAGTCATTTGTTAACCAAACCAATGCGCGTTTCATAATTGTTCTATTGTTTCTAAATAATGGTTGGCGCGTTCCAAAATAGCTGCTTTTTGTTCAGCTTGCATTTTATCCCAAATGGAATACATCATCGAAATGCGTTGGTTTCCACGGAGTTTATCTTGATTACGTTCATAAAAATGCCAATAGAGAACATTCAACGGACACGCTTTTTCTCCTGTTTTATCCTTGTAATCATAGGTGCAATTTTTGCAGTAATCACTCATTTTATGAACATAAGCAGCACTTCCTGCATACGGTTTTGTACCAACGATTCCGCCGTCCGCAAATTGACTCATGCCGCGTGTATTTGTGATTTCGACCCATTCAAATGCATCAATGTAAATTCCTAAATACCAAGCGTCCACTTCGTCAGGATTTATTCCTGCTATCAAAGCGAAATTTCCAGTTACCATCAAACGCTGAATGTGATGCGCATAACCGTGTTCCAACGATTGTTTGATAGCGTGGTGCATACAATTCATGTGGGTGTTTCCATTCCAAAACCAAGAAGGCAACGAACGTTTGTTTTCAAAGAAGTTTAGTTGCTTGTACGCGGGCATTTTCGCTTGATAAATCCCTCGAACATATTCGCGCCAGCCAATGATTTGACGAATAAAACCCTCCACTTGATTGAGTGCATATTTATCAGGGTTTTCAAAATAGGCATTCTCAACTTTCCGACAAACCTCCAAGGGGTGTATCAATTTACAATTCAAGGCAAACGACAAGCGAGAATGAAAAATAAAAGGATCCTTTTCCGTCATTGCATCTTGGTAGGTTCCAAAAAAAGGAAGTTGATTTTCAATGAAATAATTGAATTGTTCCAAGGCTGCTTCTCGGTTTGTTGGCCAACTAAAGGCTTGCGGGTTGATTTCACCGATAAATGGCAATTCAGCAGCTTGAATTTCGTTGTAAATAGCTGAAACATCTGTCGTCTGAATTGCAAAAACATCCTTTAAGTACGATGCTGGCAGTTTCTTTCTATTGTCAGAATCAAAGTTCCATTTCCCTCCAATTGGTTGACTTCCTTGCATTAATAAACCTGTCTTTTTTCGAACAAAACGATAGAAAAATTCCATCAAATAATCTTTCTTATTACGATGAAACTGATCAAATTCTTCAGGGCTAACTATAAAATGCTCTGTCGAAACACAATTGACAGGAATATCCCAATTTTTGGTCTCATTTTGCACTAATTCTTGTAGACGAAATTCATCAGGTAATTGATATTCAAATAACTGTATTTCATGTGTTTGAATTAAATCACTTAAATTATCAATGAAAGAATGCTTGTTCTCTTTTTCGCAAATTTTAAAATAGTAAAAATCATGTCCTTTTTTACTCATTTTATGCTGAAATTGACGCATAGCCGCAAAGATTCCTGTGATTTTTTGGATATGATGTACCACGTATGCTGACTCTGGTTTGATTTCCATCATCACGTACAATACATCGGAATCAATCGTTTGAAACCAAGAGTGATTTTCATTGAGTTGATCCCCCAAAATAAGGCGGAGTTTTTTGTATGTTTTATTGGATTTCGTGTCGTTTTGCATGTAGATAAAACACGCTACACGACCTTTTGTTTCTTACAACAAAGACTGTTTTTTACTTTCGCTTAGCAATAAGGTCGATGTAACGATAGCATACGTAGGTGCCAAAAACCATCCAATAACAGGAATTAAGAGCAGAAACATCATTCCCAGACCAATTGCAAACATTTCTGACTTGTGATTTTTGTAGAACGCCTTACTTTCTTCAGCATCAAACTGGTGGCGCTCAAGCGAATAATCCGTCATCAATATTCCTGAATAATACGTTTTTACGATAAACACAAAAAGCGGTGAAAGCATCCCGATATATGGAATCAAGGAAAACAAGGAAATGATGATTAACCAATATAATTGTTTGAAATTCAAATAAATGGAAATCCTCAATCCACGCTTTAATTCTTTAAAAAAGGTCTTAAAACTGAAAGCATATTTTTTACCTGTATGATATTGCTCGGTTTTAGAGCTGATAAACGAAAAGTAAGGCACACCAATGATAAAAAACAGAAACAGAAAAATGGAATCTTTGTTCGAATCTATGATTTTTCGTGCTAACCAAAAACCAGCGGTAATGCCTGTTTTGATTTTATCTTCTTCAATTGTTAAATAATGAATCGATTGTTCCAAAAGCCATGTTGTGACAGGTTGTTCAATTTGTGAAACACCATACAATAAAGCCCGAATACTGAATGCGAACAGAATCAAAAAAAACAAACCTGAGAACAACAAATAGCGTTTCAAGGGATATTTTAAAATGAAGGCATGAGCTTGAAAATACGCTTGTAAAACATCCATAACAATTGCATTTGCGCTTTTAATGCGATCAGTATAGGAATTGATTTTTCGCTTTAAATTTCTGAACAGTTTCACAATTGTAAAAATACGCTTTTGAAAGAAAAGGGCACAAAAAAACCGCTTGAAGCGGTTTCTGTATTATTGATTAAGATATCTTTCGAGATTTGGATTTTTGATGAGTTCTTCACCACCAATTACCAGCAACTTCTTGCATTTTGTTTGTTCAACCCACAAGTCAAGGTTTGATAAGCCAACCATCAGTGTTCCGTTGATGTCAATTTTGTGAATTGCTTTTTGTTGTTTGTCAAACAAGTCTTTAATATCAGCGATATCTTTATTCATCGTTTGATTTTCGTTAAAAATTAGCATTGCATCTAATTCTTCAAACGATTCATTTTTGTCATTAACAACTGTCAGCACTTCATTCGCTCTGTTTGCAGCCCAAGCTGAAACTTTCTCCGAAAACTTACTTCCCGCTTTTAGATAAATTTTATCTACCTTCATTTCCCTTACCCTTTCCTTGCAAATATAACTTTTTAAACCTTGTTTCTAACCGAATGTTAACAATTAATAGCCTAAAATTTTCATGTAATCTTGTGCCGTTTGTTCTTCGCTAAACACTTTTGTTTGAATTTTCCCGTCTTCATCCCTGGTAATCAGCACATGTTTGGGTTCTGGAATCAAACAATGCTTCAATCCACCATAGCCTCCAATTGTTTCTTGATAAGCTCCAGTGTTGAAAAATCCGATGTATAATGTGTTGTTTTTATCAAATTTCGGTAAATAAATGGCGTTTGAATGTTGTTCGGAGTTGTAATAATCATCGCTATCACACGTCAACCCACCCAATAAAACACGTTCATAATCTTCGTTCCATCGATTGATTGGCAACATAATAAAGCGCTGATTGATGGCCCAAGTGTCCGGTAGATTTGTCATAAACGAAGAATCAATCATGTTCCATTTTTCACGGTCATTTTGTTGCTTTTGACCTAAAACGCTAAAAATTGCTCCCCCACTCTCGCCCACTGTGAACGAACCAAATTCGGTAAAAATGTTTGGCTCTGGAATTTCACTATCGGTACACACACGTTTAACCTGCGTCAAAATTTCACGTACCATATATGCGTAATCAAAATCAAATGCCAAGGATTTCTTAATTGGAAAACCGCCACCAATGTTCAATGAATCCAATTCAGGACACAATTTTTTCAAATCAGAGTAAATACGCAAACATTTTGTTAACTCGTTCCAATAATACGACGTATCGTTTATTCCCGTATTGATAAAGAAGTGAAGCATTTTCACTTTTACACGCGGATTATCTTTCACAATTGCTTTGAAAAACGGAACGATTTCACGGTATCGAATTCCTAAGCGAGATGTATAAAACTCGAATTTGGGTTCTTCTTCTGAAGCAATACGAATACCAATATTGAACTCTTTATCGGTTAATTCGAGCAAACGTTTCAATTCCTCCGTATTGTCAACAACAGGAATCACTTTCAAATAACCATTGTTAATCAACTTCGCGATTTTCTGAAGGTATAACTCAGGTTTATATCCATTACATATCACATAACGTCCTTCTTCGAGTTTTCCTGAATCAACTAAATTCTCAACAATATCGATATCAAATGCAGAAGAAGTTTCAATATGCACGTCATTCTTCAAGACTTCATCCAAAACGAATGAAAAATGGTTGCTTTTTGTACAATACGAATAATGGTATTTACCCGCATACCCTAAGTTGTTCATGGCTTCACGAAACCAACTTTTAGCACGTTGAATGTTATTGGAAATCTGAGGTAAATAATTGAATTTCAGTGGTGTTCCATGTTCCTCAATCAATCGCATCAAATCAATTCCGTGAAAAAATAAGCGTTCATCACGTAAGTTAAATTCGTTTTGCGGAAAGTCAAATGTTTGATCAATTAGATCAATGTACTTGGTTCTCATTCAATACTTTACGAAGCGCAGGCTACTTTTAAAAGGTTAAACATCCAATAATTCGGTTAATTTTTCCAAGGGTCTTGCTACCACCGCATGGCCGTTCCATACTACGATTGGGCGCTCAATTAGTTTCGGAAATTGAAGTAATAATTCAAGTATTTTTTCTTCCGAAAGATTTTTTCCTTGAATATGTAATTTATATTCCTCCTCTTTTTTTCGGATCAACTGCGATGGTTGGTAATTAAGAGCACTCAAAACATCTTTCAATTCACTTTCTGAAAAAGGTTCTTTCATGTAATCACGCAGTTCGAAGTCCTTCTTTGAAGTTTGCAAATAATCCAAAGCACAACGGCTTTTACTGCATCGAGGGTTGTGATAAATCTTCATTTAATGTAAAAAAGCGTGCAAAGATACACTAAAATTCAGGTTTGAATTGTTAATGAATGTCATTTTCTCATTCATTTAAGCGCACAAAAAAAGGAGAAACAATCGTATCATTTCTCCTTTCTTAAAAACAAGTTATTTAGTTATTTATCTAACTTTAAAAAGCTTTCAAAATCAACAATTTCGGATGGTTTTTGATTCTTTTTTGCTAAATCATCTTCCACCAATTTCCAATATGATTTCACTAAATTTTCAACTTTCGTTTTAGCTGTTTGAAAATCTGCCTTGAGCATAGAAATATTTTCCAACTGTGTGCTTGAAGGTGCTCCAAAATATGTGGCAATTGTTGAATAGACATCACCTAACTTTTCGCGAAGTTGTGGCTCCCCTGCTCCAACGTAATTGTCTCCTTTTGTTATTACTAAACCTTCTTTTACAGCATTCAATTCTTGGTAGAATTTCTCGATGTTTTTGTTCACTTTCGTGCTTCCAACTCTCGATTTTTCAGTGGATTCCAAATAAGCGTCAACGCGATAAACTAAATACGCCAATTCTTGATTGAAATCATACAATTGCTGCACGACATCTTGTTGTTGTTTTCGTTCTGCCAATGTGAAAGGTGAAGTTGGGTCATATTGAGTTTGAATTTCTTTTTCAAAAACCTCAGAACCTTTTGTTATACGTACTTTGTAAGTTCCTGCTGCAACGCGTGGAGCAACCATTGAACCGCCAGAAAATGTCTTTCCTTTTGCGATTTTTGGTGCAAAACGATTAAAAGACCATTCCACTTTATTGATTCCTTTTTGCTTGCCTGGTTGAAGATTCGCAATGACAGTTCCTTTTTCATCGAGAATTTCCATGGTCATCTTTCCGAAAGTGTGACGTTTAGGCAAAAAGTACGTAATTACTGCATTATCTGTTGGATTTTCACCTACAAATTCCACTTCGCTAGCTGTACTTCCAAACGAGCTTTTTTCACTCATTACAAATTGTTTGGAATCAAAAAAGGTCAGGTTTTTGTTTAAAATATCTGCGTTAAAGCGTTGCAAAGGACTCAAATTATCAATGATAATGA
This sequence comes from uncultured Lishizhenia sp., assembly GCA_964534495.1. Lineage (GTDB taxonomy): Bacteria > Bacteroidota > Bacteroidia > Flavobacteriales_D > Crocinitomicaceae > UBA952. Next base: position 459 of record CAZHPL010000124.1, on the reverse strand, counting down.
TGCCACGACCATGTGTTGCAATCACCAAATCGTTCGTTTCTGGTGCAATTTCCAAATAATGAATAGCAACAGATGGAACATTGTTTTTGAATTTTGACCAGCTTTTTCCACCATCAATTGTAATGTAAAGTCCCATTTCGGTTCCTAAGTACAACAAATTTGGATTAATCGGGTCTTCTTGAATATTACGAACAAAAGTTGGGATATCCGCCGATGTAATTGAAACCCATGTTTGACCAAAATCTTCTGTTTTAAAAACATACGGTTTGAAATCTCCTTTGGTGTAACCCGTAAACACTGCATAAGCCAATTCTTTTTTAATAGCACTCGCTTCAATGTGATAACACCAAGTGCCAACAGGAAGCCCCAAAGCAGCAAACTTCGACGTTAAATTCGACCAAGATTTGCCACCATCTTTAGTCAATTGAACATTACCATCGTCTGTTCCAATCCAAATCA
>CAZHPL010000123.1:0-8903 GCA_964534495.1 uncultured Lishizhenia sp. | reverse complement strand
GCTCCGTTTTCACCACCTAAGAATGAATTTTCACCAAAGGCCATGTACAATCTTGCTCCTGATTCTAAGTCAATCGCATATCCTGGGAACCATCCCATTCCTGTACCACTTCCGTCTGGATCACCGTTTTTGTCCACACTTGGACTCTTACGCATCGCTCCTGCTCCAGCACCACCAACATTTAATGACGTTGTTCGTCCCATTTCAATCACAGGACAACGTGTCCATTTGCTCTTGTCACTTGTGATAACAATATTTACACTTGGCAAGAAACTGATAGAAGCATTGGTTTTTGCCGAACCCGGACCACTTGTTGTGTTGTAATACGCTAAAGGCATGTAATCTGCTTGGTATCCTACTACACGATGTGGAGCAATGATTCCATCCAATACATGCTCGTACTTTTGATTTGGATCAGCACCAACTTCATCACGGTAATTAGCCGCATTAGAGTATTCTGGAGCACCAGCCGTAGATGTTGTGTCCGAATAATCACCTGAACGTATCCAATTTGTTGGGAAGAACGCGTCGTTATCTGTTACACCAGTTAACCATCTTTTTGATGAATCACCAAATGTCATAGTTGCTTCAATCATATCCGTTGTTCTTGCCGCAGGATTTCCTGTTCCACTTGGGAAGTAATATTTCTCTTGGTAAATCTGTACAGAAATTCCCCATTCAGGAATGATTTGCTCATTGTTATTTGCAATCGTTCTTTCTGAACTTACTGAATCCAATAAGTTTCCACCTTTTTCGTCGTAACGGTAAACCACCCAACTTGCTGTATCTGCAGCATTACCTGATGAACCTACTGAATAATCTCTGAATTTACACTCAAAATAACCATCCGCCAAGTTCAATGGATCTACCACTTTAATGTTGATTGGTCCTTTTCCATAATCGTAGGTTGGATTTTGCATGAAACCTGTTGATAAAATCTCATCTTCCGTTTCATTTGTCAATTCCAAGAAACGATTTCCGTTTCCATATCCGTCCAAACGTGTAATCAAAGGTGAAGAACCATATTCAATACGTTGTTCTGTTCCATCAGCCTCAGACATTGGATTGTGAGGTACTGCTGATGTAGCACTAATTGCTGTTCCATCAAAATTCAAACGAGAAGAAATATATGGTATTTTTTGACCATCCAATAATAAAGCATCATTTGGATCATACTTCTTAAACTGGTTGAAGGCATATGCAACAGCAACATAGTAGTATGTCTTATGATTTACTAAAGTTCTATTACCTTGTGCGAATTGGTCATCCGTAATTCTAAAACTATGTTGAATTCCTTTATTTGCCCCATTTACTTTCTCAACAGGAACAGAGAAACCTAAAGCTTCATCAAATTCGAAATTGATAATACGACCCACTGAATTTTTAATATCACATTGCGCCACTAAGCGAGCCTTTGTCGGATCAGCAATATCAGCAATTGATACATCAGTGCTTTTCAATTGAAAAATCTGATAACCTTCAAATCTATATACACGGTCAACTGTTGGATCTGGTATGTTAATCTCATCAATTTCAGCATATTTTTCTTGATAGTTATTTGATGAAGATGGGTTTTCTAACATCAACACCAATTCATTTTCTAATTCTTGAATAGTCAATTTTGGAGCGTCTGGTGGAGATAAAATTTTGAAACAAGCGTCAAATAAAGCTTGTGCCTTAGTATCAGCACGTTTTAAGGCTTCAACTGATGCAAACAAATTACCATCCGTACTTCTTCCATACACAATACCTACTGTAATGTTATTAATAGCACCTGGACGCAATGTAAAAGGACCAGCAGATTGAACAAAACGACGGTCACCAGGAGGATTATTGTTTGTTGATTCATCCCATCCATTAGGAAAAGAGCCAGACATATCCACGCCACTTGTAGACCAGCTTAATGGGTCAGAAGTACTAGGGAACATGTAACTAGAAGGAACAGTTGTAACTCCTGTTGAACCAGTGTAACCTAATCCTCCGTAGAACATTTGAGAACCATTAGCCCATAAGCCTTGCATAAAGTTATAAAATTCTGAAGCAGGTCCTGGGTCATTATATGGATAAGCTGAAGTAGAAGTGTAATATGTAAAACGACGCATCCCGAAACGTTCGTTGTCGATAATTCCATCTGAATATCCAATACCAATACCTTTGTAAACGATACCTTTATTTGCTAAGGCATCAATAACAGTAGGTACAACTTCAGTTTGAGTTGCCTCATCGAAATATGGTCCTGGGTTATCAACACCATCAGCATCTTGATAAGGACCTTCGAAGAAGTCACAACCAATTGCGGGAGGATTTTCACCATAACCTAATTTACCTCCATCACTTTGGTCATTGTTATCACCATTAAACGTATATCCTAGACCTCTCGCAACATCACAACCAACGTAGTCATCAGCATAGTTTCCTAAGTCACAATCTAAATATTGTGCAAAATAAGTGTTATACAAAGTTTGTGTTCCACGGTTTATTAACTCATAGTTGTAGAAAGTCATACGGTTAACTTCATCATTCGTAGCAAATGAAAAAGCTTGTGCGCGAATTTCCATACCGATCGGATCTCCATTTGTTTCTGTGTGAATATTTCCTTTGTCATTGAAAACCCACCAATGTGTTTCATCACCATAAAGTGAAACACGACGGTCAACTCCACACTCGATATCATCTCTTCCTAAGATATCATCGTACCAAGGGTGATCACCGTTATCTGGATTATAATTTCCATCACCATCTCTGTCATAAAAAGGAGCTAAGAAATAATCTTGTCCTCTAGAAACATCACCATGTGCTGGCCACCCATAAATACGGTTCAATTCATCATTAGTTGGTTGTACGATGTCGTCACATCCCTCTGTAGTAATTCCAGCATTACATTCCCACCAAATATTGAAACGAATAACTTCTGCTTTTCTAATTGTATAGAATTTATCATAAGCCAAACATTGATCTGGATCGATGTTTGCCTCACCGAAATCACGAACAGCATCGTCACCAACAGGACCACCTGGGTTATAATTACCTGTACCTGGAGTAACCGTTAACGGGCCCGGCCAAAAGTCATTCCCTTGACGGTAACGAAGTGCAGCTAATTTTAGCTGACCGTTAACATCTGTTCCACCCATCCACAAAGCTCCTGCAAATATTGCAAAACGGTTACTTCCTTTCGGAACTTCATACGCTGAAACTCCAGCTTGTCTATTTTGAAACATACTTCCACCCTGCTCAATCAATGCCTTAACATCGTTGAATTGCATGGTTAGTTTTGCAGTCGCAGGACTACAATTAGCACCTTTCGGTTTTGGTTTGGTTTTGCCAGACTTATCATTAGGGCCATAATACGCGAGCGCATTTGAACAGAAAAGTCCTACCCCAACTACTAATGCAATTATTTGCTTTTTCATACTTGTGTATATTTCCAAATCTTAAAAATCAATTTTCACACCCAAACGAATGGTTCTTGGAGAACTAATATTGTATGGGTTTTGAATTTTCATGGTATAATAATCTCTAAATGATTGCTCATCAATTTGGTTTTGGATAGACGTTTGGCTTGAAGCCGCAGCCAAGTACCCATCATCATCCCAGTTACCTGTAGCTCTGTAAACATTAAGAACATTAAACTTGTTAAACAAATTCGTTACACGTAAATAAACGTTTAAGAAAGCCACTTTTTTCTTGTTGTCTTTTTTAGCAAACTCTAAGTTGAACGTTCTATCCAACTGTAAATCCAAACGGTAAGACCACGGTAAACGTGAACCATTCAATGTTCCATTTAAACCAGCAGTTAAGTTACCAATAGCCTCATCAGTAATAAATGTTTGAGAAGAATATGGAGAACCTGAATAAATATTAGAGAACAAGTTCAAACCTGTATTTTCCAACAATTTCGTTTTTCCAATCATTGGACCATTGTAATCTTGTCCTTCACCATAACGGTAGTCAAAAGTCACAGCGAATGCATGACGTTGATCGTACGAGTAAGGGAAAATGTTTCTCAAATTCGGTAAACCAGCATTTACTAATGAACTTGCAGAAGTTGCATCAGATCCTGTTCCATCAGCAAATTGTAAGGTATAGTTAGCTGTCATACGAACATTTCCTGTTTGACGTAAATCGTAAGCAATCGTAAGACCTTTTACAGTACCGAAGTCACGGTTACCGTATGTTTTATAAGTTGCCGGATATGCTTCAAATACGTTCACGAGTTGCACATTATTACGTTGTTCTCTATAGAACGCAGAAATCTTAATAGAGGAGGTGCGACTTAATACTTGTTGGAAACCTAATTCGTAATCAACCGTTGTTTCAGGTTTCAAATTAGCATTATTAATGATTGAACTTCTTGACTGAATGAATTGATATTCAAAAGGATCAAATCTATATCCAGATGTTGGACGTTTTGTCAAGATGTCATAGTGAGCGAAGAAAGAAGCCTCATCCGAAATCGGGAATGAGAATGCGATACGTGGCATCACGTTTACTTGTGCTTTATAATCTGTAAAAGCAGATGCGTTAGGAGTAGTTAAAGATGGATCTAACAACCATGGTGCAATACCTGCTGCTCCACGAATCACTTTTGGATCTTCAATTGGAGTACCTGTTGAGTTGTACCAGCTTTGACCAGTTCTAAATCCATTGATTGCAGATGGGTTGTTCACATCATTAACATATACAATATAATCATCACCCATACTTTCTGGGCTATTTACCCATGCATATTGATTAGGATCAGATGCTTTCAATGCTCTCGCTTCTTTTACAGTGTAGGCATTGTAGAACAAATATGGATCTTTCAGAACAGGTTGATTTGCATCGAATACGTCAACACGAACACCAACGTTAAATACGATGTCTTTGAAAGCAAATTTATCCATGATATAACCTGCCATATATGTTGGTTGGAAAGCACCTACAAAACGTTTGTAGTTTCCGTTGGCATCAAATTCGTTGAAATACTTATTGATATCTGTCGTTCCTTTTACTTTTTTACCAGTGTGATCAAAGCCCCAATAAGAAACAAATGAATTACCACTGTTCAAAAGTTCATCTGGAGAGAACATATCAAATTGGTATAAGTTTGGATCGTAATTATCAATGTCTACATAATCATTCCCTGCAGGATTTAAACCTAATTTTTTTCTAAGATTATAATCAAAGAATGATTGGTTGTCATTGTTTAATTGACCTCCATACTCACCTGTTCCAGAAGTGAAAGCATAACCTGAGTTCAAACGATCATATGTAATCGCTTTGAATGAACCTGAATCAGAAACAACTCCTGTGTTTAAGTCTAACTCTTTAATGTGGAAGTTCGTTAGCTGACGAGCAATTGCCCATAACCCGATTGGTCCATTATTATTCCCACCTGTTGTAGTACCTGAAGTCCATCCACGATCAATTCGTTGCTCGTATTCAAACCCTAATGATATACTGTGGTCACCAATAACTACCGAACCTGCACCTGTCACACGGAACTGGTCATTTTCAGTTTTACCAAAATTGTTATAGGGTGTACCTATATTACTCCAAATTCCATATACGCTTGCAGGAGTATCACCATTTCTCAAAGCATTTCCTTGCTGGATTTGAAATAAATTTTCGTAATGTCCAATTGGTGAACCGTCATAAATATTAAAATACTGAGTAGTGATTGCTGCTAAAGTTGCATTAGTTTCAGATGGAGAGAAAGCTACTTCAACATCTTTAAATCCGTTGTGAACATACGTTTGAGTTGCTGGATCAAATTCATAAGATGGTCTTCTTGTTGTAGTGAATTTACCTACATACCCGTAGTTAAACATGTTGTATTGATGTTTTGGGTCGTAAACATCTGACTTAGATTTAGAGTAGTCAACCATTAAGTTGTATAAAGCGGACTTAATTTTAGAGCTACTTCCTTCGCGGTCATTATTGAAACGTTGTGTTAAACGACCAAATACGCGATAATCTAAATTTTTATAAACTCCGAAATTCTGGAAGTTTAATAATGAACCTGTATATGAATAATTGCTTCCGTAATTGTAGTTCAAAGAACCTCCAAACTGTAAGTTTACAGATGGCCCTGTATTCACATCAATTTTTGCTTGACCTGAAAAAGTACCATTGCGAGCATTCATTCTATAATCTGTTTTTTCAAAATCACTCGTTCTTAAGAAAGAAGCATTGTTATATGTGCCTGAACCTGTTGCAGTTGGACGAAGTGGATTAGCTATTAATGCGTCACGCACATCTTTTTTAATTCGATAGCTTCCGCCAGCTAATGGACGATCATCTAATTGGTCAGTGTAGTTAGCAGAAACTAGGAAACCTAATCTTGGTTTAGTTTTCTTTCCAGTTGAATCTTTTTGCATCCAAAGTGGACCTGATAACATTCCTTCAAAAAGGTTGTAACCATATTTGTCTAAACCGTAAACTTTACCGTCGTAGCCATCTTTATCTTTACCTTTAATATAGATTCCCGAAGAAACAACTTCAGCACTTCCAAAATAGGTTGCGGATGGACCTCTTGTTGTTACGGAAATAATACCTCCAGTTACGTCACCGTAGTTAGCAGGAACACCACCCGTAATTACGGATACTTCTTCCAATGCTGATTTTGGCAAGTTTGAAGAACCACGCACTTTGATACCGTCAATATAGAAGTATGTACCATCAGAACGCGAACCACGAACTGAAATCTCACCTGTGCCTTCGTTAGAGTTTACACCACCAACTGTTGAAGCCACACCCGCAGCCGAACGAACGGGCAAGCGTTTGATATCTTCTTTGGTTACAGTTGCTCCAGATGCACCACCGTCTTTGTCAATCAATGGAACTTTGTAAGCCGTAACTTTTACCTCTTCAATTTCTTTAATTGAATTCGGCTTCGTTAGCGTTAACTTGTCCAAGAAAGTAATTTTATCCGGTGAAACAACTACTCCAGTTGTAACTGAAGGTTGATAACCTTGAGAATTGGTTACCTTCACATCAAACACTCCCGGTTGGATACCGTTGATTTGAAAAGTTCCATCCTCATCCGTTTGAGCACCTCCTTTAATGTTACCATTTTGAATTAACATCACTTTGGACATGTAAAGTGGCTCACCTGTGGTACCATCCTTAACGGCACCTTTCAATGTTCCCAAACCAGATTGAGAGAACACATAAGTGCTTGTAAACAAGACACTTAAAAGTAAAAACTTCAGTTTACCTACCATAATTTTTTGTAAAAAATGTTATAGTCTTTGCGAATTTAAGCTTGTAAATATAGAAAATTTCAAGTTGCTAGGACTCATGTTAAAAAAAATTAAATTGAAATATATTTAACATCTTTGCCTGTAACATTGACCCGAAACTATTCAATTACACCTCATTAGATGCAAAAAAATCATAATTCCATAATCAAAATTAATTTTTCAGATGTTCACATTCTGATTAAACGAATTGAAGAGGTGGATGTGAGTGCATTAACAGAAAAAGAAGTTGAACAACTTAACTCAATATCAAACAATGCTAAAAAATCAGAATTTTCTAGTGTACGTCAATTACGAAACTTACTCTTTCACTTGGAAGAAATAACTTACTTACCAACTGGAAAACCCATTTTTAGAAACAGAAAAGAAGCGTTATCTATCAGTCACTCTAAAAATTTTGCTGGAATTGCCATTTCCTTCTTCACAATCGGTCTTGATATTGAAGAGATAGATGACCGAGTATTAAAAATTGTCGATCGTTTTCTTAATTCAAACGAAAAATTGCTGTTTGAAAACACTGCAAAAGAGATAACTATTGCTTGGACTATAAAAGAAGCATTATTTAAACGAAATAATCGTTCAGGAATTATTTTCAAAGAAGAAATACTTATTGAAAAACGAATGGATGAAAATATACATCAATGTAGAATATTAAATGATTCTGGCTGGGAAATTGTTTACGTTCGTTCTGAACAAATAGAAAACCTGATTATTAGTTTTACCTTTGTGCCAGATGGAGTCGATTTTATCTAAAATAACTACTTGCAAAAATGGAATCGCTGTTTTAGTTGATCCGGAGAAATTCGTGAAAACGGAAAATAATGTTTTTTACGAAAAGCTAAAGGTGGCGCAACCTAATTTTATTTTTGTAGGTGGTAGTACCGTTTCCAAAAAAGATTTTGATAAATGTATCTCTTCGTTAAAGGAAAACACGAGTATTCCAATTGTCATTTTCCCAGGTGCTTCACATCAAATTCATGAAGCCGCAGATGCAATTCTGTTTCTATCTCTAATTTCAGGTAGAAATCCAGATTTTTTAATCGGTCATCACATTCAAGCTGCCGAGGAATTAGAAAACATGAACATCGAAGTTATTCCAACTTCGTATTTACTAATTGATGGTGGAAAGAAAACATCTGTTGAATTTGTTTCGCAAACTTCTCCTGTGCCACATGACCAAGATTCTCTTGCCAGAAAAATTGCTTTAGCCGGGAAATTACAAGGTAAGAAATTAACTTACTTAGATTGTGGAAGTGGCGCCCATTATCCGGTTTCACTTTCGATGATTAAACAAGTGAAATCAATCAACATTCCTTTGATTATTGGAGGAGGGATTCGCGACGTTGAAACCATAGAAAAAATGCACAAAGCAGGCGCAAACATTGTTGTTATCGGAAATCGAATAGAAGAAGATGTTGATTTTCTGTTAGATATCGCGAACTATCAACGAAACAAACATGCGTTGGCTTAAAATCGTTGCTGGAATTAGTTATTCCATTTCTTTTATTATCGCGGCAGCATTATTTGCAGGATACAATTTTGGGATTCCCGCCTTTCAATTAGCAAAGCTTTTTTTGATTTTAGGCGGAATGGGATTTGTACTCAATTTGTTGTCCTATAAAAATGATAAAATGGGCAATCCTACTGCAAACTTGTTGTTTT
>CAZHPL010000122.1:5592-9013 GCA_964534495.1 uncultured Lishizhenia sp. | reverse complement strand
GGTATTACGTTTCACCAAAATTTGTTGCCAAGCTGGATTTTTCAATTCTCCCAACATGTCTGAATGCAATAAACGATAACCATTGTTCACTAAATCTGGATTGTAGAAAACGAAACGCTTGTTACTGAATTGCTTGATTTTGTTGTAGGTCCAAATTTCATAAGGATATTCCGTTGGTGAAGTTTCCTTTGCTACAATTGAACTGGGTGTACCGTATTTCAAATACACTCTTCCGCGATCGGTTTCAAATCCTTCTTGGAAATTGTTTCCGAAAGCCTTTTCCACTTGTTGTACTTGTGCTTTGTAAGATAACCAAGCTTCATAGCTGTTTTTAGGTGCTGAGAACACCCAAAATGCTTGAATGTGTTTTCTACATTTTTCGCTATTTCTCGTTTTCAATGAAGCAACAATATTCTTGATTTCAGCAGGTTTGGCAATTGGAATCAAACTCTCTAGATAATAAGCAACACTGTCTTCAGGAATACTTGCTTGAAATGCGGGATCTAAAACCAAATTTTCATCAGTAATTTCTTCAATCAAATCATTGGTTCGATCAAAAATGTAGTGACGCGTTGAAACAGTTTCTTGTTTACTATTGACCACCGAGTAGGACAACTCATAATTTCCTGTTGGTATTTTTTCAATATTCAGCACTTTGAAAACGGGAATCATCGGCTTTGAAGTGTAGCGCGTTACTTCTCTAAAATCGAGTAATTCACGGTTCGTTTCCGTATCCACAATTTTTTGAACTACCTGAATGCTTGTATCTCCACTTTTTGATGCATTGTAAACTTCAAAATAAGCTGGAATTTTATTCAATGTACTTGGGAAAAAAGTAGAAATTAAAGGGACAATGTGGTAACCCGATTTATAGAAATTGGTGATTTTTTCTGTTTTGTAAGCATAATCAGCGATTTGAATATCAGAAAGTTGTGTGCCTTTACCCATATCATCGATTGAAATATCAACCAAAGCAGAAACGGTAGAATTTTCACGATTAACATCACTCAGAAAAATGCCCAATTTGTATTTTCCAGCAGGTAATGAAAGTCTTTCTATCTCGTAAAAATCATCCTGAATACTATCTGTGGCAATCGGTGATTCCAGCACATATTCGTCGCGCGTTAACAACTCGTTTTTGTCATTTTGAATATCAAAACGAATTAAAACACTTGCTTGAATCCCGTTTTGAACAGGAACAAATTTTGCGCTTGCGCCAACAAATTGCAAGTGAATTTCTAGATAATTACCCGTTTCCAACGAGTAAAACTGCTTTGTATCCAAATACGCTTTCAGTTTTCCTGTTTGTGAAAAACCTAGACTAGATAAGCAAAGCAAGAGAAGAAAAAGCAGATTCTTCATAAACTTGTTTTGTATAAAAGTAGGAATTTTATTCGTCTTCGATGTTCAAACGAATTTTTTGAGACAACTGACGATTGTACGTTTCAATCAAAAACTTGAAATAATTATCGGTGCATTTCGCAATACATTTGGTGTAGTGTTTCATGCGGTGTTCGATGTGATCTTGTAAAGCTTCTTGTAATTCCAAAGCATGATCCAAATTCTTGGCTGATTTTTGAATAGCTTCAAAGTGATTATCCAAGGATAAATCCACAGCTTTTTTACCTTTTTCTCCACGATCCATGCAATCGTAGTAGCATTTTTTAATATTAAAACTATCAAGAATATTCGTATCAAATAACTTCTCAAAACCACGTGGGAACTCAAATTCAACTTCAAATTCCATGTCCTCCATTTCGGAAATTCGCGATTCCAAAAAGCGATCTGGAAAACGAAACGCATCTTGCCAGTTAATATAATCTTGCCAATAGCCGAAACGACGAACGTTATTACCCAAATCAATGATTTTAAAACCATCTTTGTTTGGTAATTTTCGTGAACCACGACCAATCATTTGGTGATACAAAGTCAATGAACGCGTTGCACGGTTAATAATAATTGTTTGAACAGTTGGCTCGTCAAAACCAGTTGTAAGAATTCCTACAGAAGTCAAGATTGCTCCGGGCGTTTCACGGAACCATTTCAAAACGTCTTTTCGGTCTTTGTCACTAAATGTAGAATCCAAGTGACGAATATTGTATTTTAATTTTTTGAAAGATTCTTCAACGCGACGTGAAGTCTCGATTCCTGCGTTAAAAATCAACGTTTTTTCACCTAAGGCAACTTCTTCATAAGCAAAAATCAACTTTTCTTGCATGAAGTAATTACTATATAATACGTCAGAACTTCCAACGGTGAAATCACCATTTGTTCCGATTTTTAATCCATGTAGATTAACGTCGTAAGAAAACGTTTCTGCATTCGCCAAAAAGCCATTTTCTATCAAGTTGGCAATGGATTCTCCCACTAATAATTTGTTGTAATTATCTTTTAAAGGTAAAGCTTTATTACTGCTCAATGGAGTTGCCGTTACACCTAAAATGTTACAATCTTCATAGAACTGAAAAATCTTACGGAAACTGTTGTAATGAGCCTCATCGACAATCACTAATCCTACGTCTTCAATGAATTTTTCATTCTCGTTCAAGCGATTATTCAATGTTTCTACCATAGCGATATAACACTGAAATTCATCTTGATCATTCAGGTTTTTCACTTCAGAGTTGATGACCTTATTGGCTACACCAATGGCGGAAAGCTGTTTGGATGTTTGAACAGAAAGCTCGATTCGATGTGTTAAAATCAATACTTTTTTCTTCCATTCACTTAAATAACGTTTTGTGATATCCGAGAAGATAACTGTTTTTCCTCCTCCGGTTGGAAGTTGATAAAGTAGGTTGTAATTGTTGCCATTTTTACGTAAATCGTCCAAAATGGTGGTCACAGTTTCTTCCTGAAAAGGATACAGTCTTTTTGCTTGATAAAGGTCGGTGTCGATCATTGTCTCTAGGGAATTTGCAAAAGTACTGCTTTATTTGTATTCCAAAGCTTATAGCGTTGAATAAAGTGAAAATAAAGTTTTAGCAGGCTGAAATTCAGCTCACTTTTGTCCACTCATAGAGCATGATTCCGGTTGCGATTCCGACATTTAAAGATTCCGCTTCACCAAATCCAGGAATTGTGACGGCTTGAGTTATGAATGGTTTTACTTCTTCTGAAATTCCTTTTCCTTCCGAACCCATGATGATATGCTGCGCTTTTTGCCATTCCGTTTCATAGCTTGATGAGCCGTTTAACAACGTTCCGAAAATAGGGGTTTTGATTTCAGATAAGTAGTTAACGAGTTGTGTATACTGCACATTAACTCTCAAAAAGCTACCCATACTTGCTTGTATCGTTTTGGGATTCCACAACTCAGCACAGTTTTCTGAACACACAATTTGCTTGATTCCAAACCAATCTGCTGTGCGAATGATGGTGCCTAAATTGCCCGGATCTTGTATGCCGTCCAAAATCAAGG
>CAZHPL010000122.1:0-5582 GCA_964534495.1 uncultured Lishizhenia sp. | reverse complement strand
CACGATTTTCTTTACAGAAGGAATTTTCACTACAGCTAAAGTTACCGAAGGAGTTGTTAAACAAGAAATACGCTCCATTTCGTCTGTCTTGGCAAACAAAAACTTTGAAGCATCCATTTTGGAATGAAGTGATGGAGGTGCTTTTTCTGTTACAACTACCCAAACTACTAATTCAGGAATTCGTTCAAGAATTTCTTCCACAATTTTGGCGCCTTCAGCGATAAATAATTGTTCTTCCGTTCTAAATTTTTTAGAATGCAACCGTTTAATCGCTTTTATCTTTTGCAGGGAAATGTTTTCCACGTTAATATTCTTAAATTTGCCCACATTACATTTGTGAGAAGAGCGAAGTTACAAAATATAGTTTTTGGTGTCCTGATTGTTTTGCTTGGTGCGTGCAATCTGACTAAAAATGTACCTAAAAAACACTATTTGTTGAGCAAAAACAAATTAGTAACGGATAACGCGAATGTGTCTACGGATGATTTATTAGCGATTATTCGTCAGCAACCCAATCAAAAAACATTGGGAATCAATTTTAAGCTTCGACTGTATAACGCCATTGATTCTGCGAAAGTTACTCAACGAAAATTGATTCGTATCGCGAAGTTTAACCGTAAAGTAGAACGGAATAGGATTAAAGCTGACTCAACCAATGTCAGACGAATTCGAAAAGCGATTAAAAAAGGAAAAACGAAATACCTCAAAAAGGAAGTTACGGATACAGTCTTTACTAAAATCATTTTCCGTGAGCGTTTGAAGTATAAAATTGGACAAAAACCAATTGTTTTCGATTCGATTCTCTATAAAAAAAGCATTGAGCAATTAGGTTTATACTTGCGTAAAACTGGATATTATTACAATCATGTCAGTGGGGAATTGAATTATTCGGAGAAAAAACGAAAAGTGGAAGCGACCTACAAAATTGAAACAGGACCGGTTTACAAAATTGATTCGGTTAAAGTAGTTGGTCAATATTTAGTGAGAAGTTACTACAACGAATACTTGAAAAAAACGAAGGAATCAACCGGTGAAGATCCATTGATAGGAAAGCCATTTGACCTGAATTATTTGGATGAATACCGAGAAAAAGTGGCCAAATACATGCGTGACAAGAGTATTTATAAATTCAATGCCACCAATATTCATTTTGTTGCCGACACGTTCAAATCTACGATGAAAGTCAATTTGACGCTGCGATTTGAAGACCGATTTATTCAGTCTCCATACAACAAGGACAGTTTGATTAAAGTGCCTTTTCAAGCAACCGTCATCAATAAAGTGTATTTTCATTTGACCGATACCATTTATTATTCTGGTAATTTCACTGATACCATCAATAACAAAAATCTTGATTTTAGAGATCCACTTGCGCGTCAGTTCAACTTTACCTTAGACACACTGTTTTACGATGATTTGCCTTATATCCGTAAAAAACGTAAAAAGTTAAAGGTTGGGAAAGAGGTGTCAGATCCTTTACGACAAGTGTATATTACTTACAATGGATATCGTCCGAAAAAGTCCAAAACCAATAAAACGATTCCTTGGATAAATCCACAGATTTTAGAGCTTCAAAATTATCTAGAACACACCAATACATACAAGGAATATTACTTAGACCGAAGTTATCGAAGTTTAAATCAATTGGGAGTTTTTTCGACCATTAAACCTGTATTAATTGAAATTCCTGGAACCAATAAAATTGATGTTCATTATTATTTGGAAGCGTCGAAAAAGCAGTCTTTCGGGTTAGAACCAAAATTCACTACTTCCTTCGGTTTGTTAGGGGTTTCTGCTTCAGCGAATTACACCAATAAAAATTTATTTCGAGGTGCCAATAAAATGACCGTTTCCATTGGTGGTGGATTTGAATCACAACCTCAGGTTTTTGAGGACAATACACGTGGTAGAACCTTCAATACATTTGAGGTTGGACCGAGTGTGAAATTTGACTTGCCGGGTCTTTTTCCAATTCCTGTAACAAAACTTTCCAAGCGTCAACGACCAAGAACGGTTATCATGGTGGCTTTTAACTATGAAAAACGAGACATCTTCAAAAGACGTGTTTTTCAGCTAAATTATTTATGGAAATTCTTTGAACAGAAAACCCAAGTCTTTCAATTTGGTTTGCCGGGAGCGTCTATTATCAAATTCGTTAATATTGATAAAAGTACAGCGTTTCAAAGTCAATTAGACCAGATAAATGATGTGTTCATGAGCAATACCTACAGCAATCAATTTATTTGGCAGGATTTCAAGTTTAGCTGGGAATACAACAATAAAGAGAAGGATTACAAAGCTGGTAAACGTCCTTTTTTAAATGCCAATATTTATTTTGTATCCACTTTTGATGCTGCTGGAAATACCTTGTCCATGTTCAAGGCAAAACAAGATACAGCCAACGGTCAATATTTATTCAAGAATTTGGCTTATTCACAGTTTGTACGTTTGGATAATCAATTTATTTTAACCAAAAAGTTACCCCATAAAACTTCTGTCCACTTCCGTTTAAATGCAGGTGGAGGTATTCCTTTTGGGAACTCAAAAACTTCCATGCCTTACGATTATAGCTTCTTCGGTGGTGGATCGAATGACAATAGAGGTTGGCGCGCAAGAGCATTAGGTCCGGGAGCGTATCAGTACCATTTGGATTCGAATCGAATTTCAACACAAATTGCGGATATTCGCTTTGGCGGTTCGTTAGAGTATCGTTTTGCGATGGGTTCCATGCTGAAAGGTGCCGTTTTTTCAGATTTTGGAAATATTTGGACGTATAAAGAAGACCCAAGTAGAGTAGGGTCACAGTTCAAATTCAAAACTTTTATCCCACAACTTGCTTGGTCGGCGGGTCTTGGTTTGCGCATCGATTTGGATTTCTTTGTCATTCGTTTTGACTTAGGTTTCCCATTGTATAATCCGGCGTTTTCAAAAGACGCTCATTGGGTTTTCCAAGATTTGTTTACGAAAAGCCATTTCCGTGAATCCTATTACCGTGAAGGAACTGCTATTTTTGGAGCAGATGCTATTGCAAAATACTTGGCAGATAATCCGGGAGCTGCAACCCCAAGTTCTGACGATGCTTGGAAATACATTAAAAAATACGGCTTTATGCCTAAACCTTTCGTTCCGGTATTTAACTTCGGAATCGGTTATCCATTCTAGTTTATGAGAAATATACTTGTTTTAGTTTCACTTTTCTTGCTAACCGCTTGTATGAAGGGAAAGAAAGTTGATTTGGTTGTTCATAACGCGCAAATTCACGTACTAGATGATCAAAATTCGGTACATGAAGCCATGGCCATTTCCAATGGAAAAATTGTAGAGGTGGGACCCGAACGACAAATTTTGAATAAATACCGTTCGGATGAAAGCATTGATGCACAAGGAAAAGACATTTATCCCGGGTTGACGGACGCACACGGGCATTTGTTCAGTTATGCCAAACAATTGCTCGCGGTAGATTTAACAGGAGTTAAATCCATGAATGAAGTCGTGATTCTTTGTGAAAAATTTGCTTCCCGAAATTCATCTTCATTTATTGTTGGACGAGGTTGGGATCAGAGCCTTTGGAATACAAAAGAATTACCTGATTTCGAAGCTATCAATAAAGCATTTCCATCCATTCCTGTTTGTTTGTATCGCATAGATGGACACGCAGCTTTGGTCAATAAAGCACTTTTGAAAAAAGCAAAAATCACGGCGTCAACCCTTGTTGAAGGCGGAAAAGTTGTGCTTACTAATGGCGAACCGAATGGACTTTTGATTGATAATGCTATGCACCTTGTGGACAAATACTTACCCGTTTATTCCGAAAAAGAATTGGCTGAAAAATTAGCAGAAATTCAAGGCGAGTTGTTTCAATATGGAATCATTGGCGTGCATGAAGCTGGAGTTACCCAAAAAGAATTAAAGTGCTTGGAACACATGATAGACAAAGGTCAATTGGATTTGGAAGTTTATGCCATGTTAATGCCGATTCAAGAAAATTTCAATTTTGTTAGAAAAAAAGGAATTTACAGACATAAAAATTTGTTGGTCAGAAGTTTTAAAGTTTTTGCGGACGGAGCTTTGGGCTCAAGAGGTGCACTTTTGAAAAAGCCGTACACGGATGACGTTCATAATCATGGTTTGTTGTTGACGAGTGTGGAAGAAATGCGTAAAGTTGCCAACTTCTGCTTGGATCATAATTACCAAATGAATACCCATGGAATTGGTGATTCGGCTAATGCCTTGATTTTGAAAATATATGAAGATGCTTTTAAACGTAATAGTGATCACCGTTTCAGAATCGAACACGCGCAAGTGATTGACCCGCTTGATTTCAAAAAGTTTGCAGAATTTGCGGTTTTTCCATCTGTTCAACCAACACATGCCGTTTCTGATCAGCGTTGGGCGGAAGAGCGTTTAGGGAAAGAACGTTTAAAAGGAGCCTATGCCTATAAAACCTTGTTAAATCAATTTGGAATGTTGGCAATCGGTACAGATTTCCCTGTTGAAAAAACAAATCCTTTTTTGACCATTCACGCTGCCGTTCAACGAAAAAATGTGGATAATCAACCTTTAGATGGATTTTTAAAAAATGAATCACTGACCTTAGAACAGGTGATGCGAGGAATGACCATTTGGGCTGCATTTGCTTCTTTTCGAGAACATGAAACCGGAACACTTGAAAAAGGTAAAAATGCTTCGTTTGTAATATTTGAAAACCCACTTGAATCAACGCCTGTTTTTGAGCAGAATTTTGCATGGAAAACCTTTATTAAAGGTAAATTGGTGTTTGACGCTCAATCCTTATAAACGAAGATTTTGATATAAAAAAAAACACCCGCCTCTTCCGAAACGGGTGCAAAACAAAACGAAACATCTATGGATTTTTACATCCACTTTGCCGCGAAGCGATTGATTGCTTCTCGTAACTCGGCAAAATTCTTTTCCAAATAACCCATAAAATCCTCCTCATCATCGTGATTTTCACTTAATCGGTGATCTACAGCAACTGGATTTTTTTTAATTTCTTCCACTATTTTGGATTCATGTAAACGAATGCTATGACGTAATTCATCAATGTTATTTCGTTGTACAATTAGCTTGTTTTCAAATACTTCAATATTCTTTTTTACTTCTTCGTTTGAATTGCGCATCACAATCTCACTCAAGCGCTCGCGAAAAATATTGATTTCTTCTTTATAAAATGCCAAACGGCTCAACCAATCTTGATGTTTCTCATGTTGGTCATTTATGTAAGCCTTTGTTGACATGCGAATTCTTTTACATTACAAATTTCGTTTAATACTTTCGTTGAAAAGATGATATTTGTCAACTTCCGCTATGATTGTTATCACGGATTTCTGCTTGCCAACTGCCATAAAGAATATATCTTTGCCCAAAAATTAAAATCATGTCTGAAAAACCGGTACGCGTTCGTTTTGCCCCATCTCCAACAGGACCACTTCACATGGGTGGAGTTCGTACAGCATTATATAATTATTTGTTCGCAAAGAAAAATAACGGAACTTTTATTATTCGTATTGAAGATACCGATCAAACACGCTTCGTGCCAGGTGCTCAGGATTATATAATGG
>CAZHPL010000121.1:5639-9170 GCA_964534495.1 uncultured Lishizhenia sp. | reverse complement strand
GTAAACAATGAGGCTGTTCGTTTCCCAAAATCATACACAAAAAAAGTAATTTGGATTAACCCAATAACTAATTCGTATTTCACACTAAAAGGAATGTGGACTGGCACAGTTGGAATAAATGAACTTTACAGAAATATTGGTAAAAAGAAAGTCAATGCACTTTTTGAAAAAGGAGACAGAAAAGCAGGCTGGGCATATTTTAGTTTATTATCGAAAATTATTAAAACGAGATGACAGTACTATTTATTACGGGACATCCTGCGCAAATCCACAACTTCAGAATCGTAAAACAGCTACTAGAATCACATGGCCACCGAGTTGTTTGGGTATCTAGCAAAAAAGACATCAGCTTTGAATTACTTAAAATTTATGGTATTGAAGCGTATGAAATTATTCGTCCTGCGAAGAAATTTAGCGCCAAAGTAAAAGCTCTTTTTGTCAATTCGAAACGGATAGTGGATGTGATTAGAAAGGAAAAAGTTGATATAGTAGTTTCAAGAGTTTCTCCTTTTGGTACTCTTGCGGCTTTATTAACTAGAAAACCTCATATTGCCCTTGCAGACACTGAAAGTTCAGGTATTTACGACACCATTTTCTCAAAGCTCATCAATGTACTAATTACCTCACAATCATTCGGTAGGCAATTGCGTAATGACCAGATTCGTATCCAAAGTAATATTGAATTATTTTATTTACATCCCAATCATTTCAAACCTAGTGATCGTATTTTTCAATTTTTGAACATAGAAAAAGGAACGCCTTTTGTCATTATGCGATTTGTCAGTTGGGAAGCTTACCACGACAAAGGCTTGCATGGCTATAGCCAAGAAAACATAATTAAAGCCGTTCAATCAGTAAGTCCATTTGCCAAGGTATTTATCTCCGCTGAAGGAAGCTTACCTCAAGAATTAGAAGATAAGCGCATTAAGATACCTTACGAACTGATGCATGAAGCTTTATTTCATGCAAGTTTATTTTTTGGTGAAGGTGCTTCAATGGCTGCAGAGGCATCCGTTTTGGGAACACCCGCTATTTTCTTGAACGATAATTGGTCCGGGAATGCGTTGGATTTAATGAAATATCAGCTTTTCTTTGCGTTCAAAAGTGATGAGAACGACCAATTAAAATCGATTGAAAAAGCTGTTCAACTACTATCAAATCCTCATTTAAAGCAGGAAATGAATCAACTTAAAGAGCAATATTTACAAAACAAAATAGATGCGTCCACCTTTTTGGCTGATTTTATTGAAAATTACCCTGAAAGTAAACGAAAGTTAAACACTCACTAAGGGCATGAACGATTTTACACCCAACAAGCACAGAGAATTGCTTATTGCTTTAAAAAATGCTGGATACACATTCCAAACTTTTGAAGAATTTATTATTCAACCGGCAAGCAAAAGTGTTGTTCTTAGACATGACGTGGATGATAGGCCTGAAAATTCATTAGTTTTTGGAAAAATTCAACATGAATTAGGTATTAAAGGTGTATATTACTTTAGAGCAGTCAAAAAAAGTTGGGATGAAAATATCATAAAAGAACTTCATCAGCTTGGACATGAAATTGGCTACCACTATGAAACGATGGCTCATGCAAATGGAAACATTGAAAAAGCTTATGATTTGTTTTTATCCAATTTAGAAAAACTGAGAAAATTAGCACCTGTATCGACCATTTGTATGCATGGAAGTCCCTTGTCGAAATTTGACAATAAAGATCTTTGGAAAGTAAAAGACTATAGAATTTCAGGAATTATTGCTGAACCTTATTTCGATGTTGATTTTAATAACGTCCTTTATTTCACAGATACAGGGATGACCTGGCAAAACAATGCTTTCAGTATTAGAGACAAAGTAAAGGGAAATCTAGTTCATTCCTTTTCAACGACAAATGATATCATTTCGGCTTTAGAAGAAAATAAAGTTAACCCTAAAATCATGTTTAATTTTCATCCGCAAAGTTGGAATAATGGTTTTTTAAAATGGTATAAGGAGTATTATTTGCAGACAATAAAAAACTCTGTGAAATTTCTACTAAATAAAATGAAATAAAAAGGCTATCATTTCTGACAGCCTTGGATTTCTAATACGCTTTAATTAATTTTTTGTGAACACGTTGATTATCGTTTTCAATGATAACAAAGTAAACACCACGATTCAGGTTTTCTCCAAAATTAATTCCTTCAATTTCAGATACATTACTGAAGTTATGGTTATAAACAATAGCTCCAGATGCATCAACTATAGAGATATCAACGGAGTTATTCCAGTCAGAAGGAACTGATACTAAGAACGATTTATTAAATGGATTTGGATAAACAATCACGTTAGAAGTGATTAGGCTTTGCTCATCAATTCCAGCAAACTCTTCACCATTTTCTTGTTCATTTTGATTACCATCTTCAACATAACCAATTTGATCTGGTTCATTTGGCATCAATGCGGCTGGTGTAGTAATTGTACAACTAGTCCCATAAGGTGACCAAACTCCATTTACAAGTGTTGAAACACTAACAGTGTAGGTGCTATTAAATTGAACACCCGCTGAAGTTAATTGACTTAATCGGAAGAAATTTGTAAATGCTGGTGGATTAAATTCATAATTATTCAATCCTGGCCCATTCAATTTGAATTTATAGTCAGAAGCACAACCAATACTTGATGAGTAAATATTTGCACTCATGGTTGGAACAGATGCATTACAATAGGTTGTTAATCTACTATTTGCTTGACTTAAAGTAACATTACAAGTATTACCCCAAGGTCCCCAAACTCCACCAACTCTTACACGACAAGTTATTGCATAGGTTGTTCCATAAGAAACTTGGTTTGCAGAGGCTAATTGCTGGAATTTAAAATTTGGACTTCCATCCGCTGGTTGATAGGTTTCATTTATGCTTCCACCAACGATTTGGAATTGATATGGCGTTCCATAAACAATTGAATTCGCATAAAGGTTAGAACCGCATGATTCAATTGAGCCGCCACAATAAGCTGGTCTCAAATCTGTATAAGGATTACAAGTTGTGTTTATACTACAAGGTGTTCCCCAATCACTCCATACTCCATTTAAAAGTGTTTTAACTGAAATCGCATACGTTTTACAATATTGAATTCCAGGGAATTTACGTAGTGTAATACCAGTGTAGGTTGTTGGATTCATTACTGTATCAATAATTGTAGTAACACCGTCATCAATTTTATAACGATATGCTGAAATACCTGATAAGGGTAAAACATGTAACGTATCTTGTTGTAAATAATTAATTGTCCTACCGCAATCATTAGGTGACAATGTAGTTGTTGGTATTGCAATCCTTACATCACATGATGTGCCTTCTGGACTAAAAGTAGCATTGGCAGATTGTCTTGTACTAACAGTAACACTATAAGTTAAACCTTGAATTGGGTGAGGTGCTGTTAGCTCACCAAGTGTAAAAGCGTTTGATGTTTTTGTCAACTGAGCAACTTGACCGTATCCACTTGCAGAAATAGTAAACCTATATTCGTAGGTTCCAGTAACAGCAGTAC
>CAZHPL010000121.1:0-5629 GCA_964534495.1 uncultured Lishizhenia sp. | reverse complement strand
GTACATTGAATTGAAGTTGATGAAGATGGAATACTAAGGTTATTACAAAAACTTGCCGTTAACGATGTTGCAGGAGGATTAGGTGTCTGAATGTCACAATAATTACCATAAGCACTCCATGTATTTGTTACTCCATCAAAATAAGCTACGCGAATTCGATACCATGTTCCTAAACTTATTGTTCCTGTAGGCATGTAGCTAAATCTAAAAATATAAGGTGAGCGTCCAGAATAAACTTGTGAAGCATTGTAGGCATCATATACCCCCACTAATGATTCATTTTGTAAGCGTACTTCAAATCGATGACCACACATCTGATTAGAAATACACGTGACATTAGTACCAAGACTTGCGACTGTTGTACCACAGAATGAAGCTGTAACTCCTATTGCAGATGTTGATGAATTAATCGAACAATAGTTTCCATAAGCACTCCAAGATGTACCATTATACCAAGCTACACGAACTCTGTATGATTTTCCGTAACCAATCTTACATGCTGCTAAGTAATTTAATCTAAGTATGTATTTTGATCTTGATGGATATGTTAAATTCCCTGCGATTGCATCGTACTCCCCTACATAAGTACCATCTGAAAGTGATACTTCAAATTTATGACCTTGACCTAAGTTTTGCGTGCAAGCTAAGTTTATGCCAAGCCCAACTGTTTGACCACCACAATACGCTGCAGCAAGTTGAGTTGAACAGCCAGAGTTTACGGTTACAGTTCTAGTAGCACTTACATTATTACAACCCGACATCGTATAAGTAACAGAGTAAGATGTGTTGGAAGCAGGAGTTACACTAATTGATGCAGTTGTTGCACCAGTTGACCATGAATAAGAACCACCAGCATGATTTACTGTTGCGTTAAGTGTTGCACTTAATCCAGCACAAATTGAAGCTGAGTTAATGGATACAGTATTTGCCGTTGTTACTGTTAAAGCACCAGATCCAGTAGATTGAGAACATGCTCCTAATGAATAAGTTACAGTGTATGTCCCAGCAGTGCTTACAGTAATGTTTTGTGTAGTTGCACCTGTTGACCATAAATAAGTGCCTCCGATTTGCGAAGGCGTTGCAGTTAATGTGGCTGTATGCGCAGTACAAACAGTAGCTGAATTTACACTAACGGTCGGAGCTGGATTGATATCAACAGTACCTGTTCCTGAACTTTGAGCACAGCTTCCGAATGTATATGTAACGGTGTAATTTCCTGCTGTGTTAACGGAAATTGACTGAGTTGTTTCACCTGTTGACCAACTATATCCACCGCCAACTTGAGAGGGAGTAGCTATTAATGTTCCTGTCTCTCCTGAACAAAGGGTTAAACTATTTACTGTAACTGTTGGTGCTGGATTTAAGGTAACAGATGCTGTTGCTGATGATGGAGTACATGCTCCCAAAGTATACGTAACAGTATATGACCCGGCAGAATTTACATTAATACTTTGAGTTGCATCACCACTAGACCAACTATAAGTACCACCTAGCTGAGATGGGGTTGCAGTAATAGTAGCATTTTCACCTGAACAAATGGTTAGATCATTCACACTAACTGTAGGAGCAGCATTTTCTGTTACCATTTCACTTGCTATTGCAGGTGTACATCCTCCAAGTGAATAAGTAACGGTATAAATCCCTGCTGTAGTTACTGGTAAGGTTGCAGTTATCGCTCCTGTTGACCATAAATAAGTCCCACCAACAGTGGAAGGGTTTGCTCCTAAAAAACCTGTTTCACCTGAACAAATTGTAATGCTGTTTACAGAGACAGTTGGCGCTGCATTAACCGTTACAACAGAATTAGCTGTAGCTGGTGAACAACCAGACATAGAATAACTAACAGTATAGGTTCCTGCTGTAGACACATCAATATCAGGTGTAACAGCACCGGTTGACCAATGATATGAACCTCCACCAACAGATGGATTTGCAGATAGAGTAACAATTTCTCCATCACAAATTGTTGCATCACCAATCGTGACCGTATAAGGTGCTATAATATCTAAAACACCCGAATCAGAAGTTGGTGAACATCCATTTAAAGAATATGAAACAGTGTATGTACCTGAAGTAGAAGGCGAAATCGATTGAGTTGTTTCACCTGTTGACCAAATATATGTACCTCCATTTACTAAAGGTGTAGCAACTAGAAGTGCTGAAGAGCCAGGGCAAACAGTCTGATCATTTACCGAAACTGTTGGCGAAGAGTTAACGGTTACAGAAGCATTAGCAGTTACAGCAGAACAACTCTGATACGTATAACTAACTGTATAACTTGTAGTTGAAACAGGACTAACAACTGATGTTTGAGTAACGTCTCCGTTTGACCAAACATAAGTACCTCCAGAAGATGATGGAGATGCGGTTAACGTTGTACTTTGTCCACTGCAAATAGTTGCAGAATTGACAGTAATACTTGGAGCAGCTAAAGCTATGGTACATGTATTTCCCGCAACACTTAAATTACTGGTTGCTGAAGTTTTTGTTTTAACAACTACACTATACTGTTCACATGCCTGAGGGTAAGTGTTAGGCATTTCGGACATGGTACAGATATTCGAAGTTTTGGTTATAGTAGTCAACAAATTATTACTTTGATCGTAGACATAAAACAAATACTGGTACGTTCCAGATACAGCATCACAAGTTATTGAAGTAGATGCAGATGGAATCTGAACATTGTTGCACCAGGTTGCTGACAATTGCGTTGGAGTTGGGCTCGGTGTGGTAATATCACAAGAAGAACCATAAGCACTCCAAGTGTTAGTGGTATTATCGTAACATGCAACTTTAATTCGATACGTTGTTGCATATTGAATTGTTCCGGCAGGCATCCATGAAAAACGAAAGTCGAATTTAGACCGCCCTGGATTGGCAATTGAACCTGCATAAGCATCGTAAACTCCAACAAGAGTACCATCTGTTTTACGTACTTCATAACGATGACCACACATTTGATTGGTAGAACAGGTAATATTTGTTCCAAGACTGGCAATAATAGTCCCACAAAACGAATTATTAATTTGTAGCGAAGCCGTTGGTGTTGTAAGATTACAATAAGAACCATAAGAACTCCAAGTAGTACCATTATACCATGCAGCTCTAACTCGATACGTTGAACCATAACCTACCCCACATTCAGACATAAAACTAAAACGAAATAAGAATGCTGAACGCCCCGAAATGTTTAATGAAGCATTGTAAGCGTCGTAAACACCAATTACAGTTCCATCTAATTTACTGACTTCATAGCGGTGTCCTAAACCATAGTTCACATCACATGTAACATTTGCCCCTAAACTTGACAAAGTTGAACCACAAAAACCTGCCGAGATTTGTGCTGTTTGTCCATTTGCAAAAGTTTGAAAAAAGACAAACAAAACAAATAGACTTTTATATATAAGTTGTTGGCGCATAACAAATTTGATTCTAAGTTAAATCATTTATTCCAAAAAACAAAATTAACGAATACAATCGCTTTCTTTTGAGAACACTTGTAAAGTTTTTGTGCAACTTTTAAACATAAAAAATTTATAAATTCTTTAACGAATTTTATAAAAATCTCTAACAAAAGCATGATTTAACCACCCATGATTAAATTGTGCAGCAATTGTTCCGCATCCAGCGTTCAATTCAAGAATAACAGGGCCATTTTCTGTAATTGCTATGTCAAACGCAATTAATGGAAGTTCTTGGTATTCAGCACATGTTTTCTTAACTAATCCTAATAATTCACTCCAAAATGGAATTTTAAACCCTTTCATTTGTTCATGTGAAAAGGGATTTTTTTCATACTTAGTTCCATTCTTGTCTATGCAATAATCCATTACCTCACCAGACCCGAGATTTAACAAACCTGAAACTGAACCACCATTTATCATGTGATCTGTTATTGTTCCTCCGTTGAATTGCACGGAAGCAGAAACAGGATCGATTTCCCCTTCTGCTTTATTGTAAACGACAAAACGAATTGTACCACAATAATCAGAGCCTTGAATACGCTGAAAGTCTGAATGGTTAAAAATAAAATCTTGGTAAATATGATTAGGCAAAATTTCTTCGTTCGGCTTAAGTAAATGAATTCCTACACCACCATTAGAAAATCTTGGCTTTACGAGAATTCGCTTTTTTTTGCTTTGGCCTTTCAATTCATCAAACGAAAAAATATTTTCAACTGGATTACAATTTTCGTCAGTAACCAAATATATTTCTGGTATTGGTAACTTCAAATTCTCTAATCTTGTATAAAGCAAATATTTATCATAAGTAATTGACGTTCGGTCAATTTTTAGCTTTTGATAAATTCCATGAGTAATACTTCTTGGCACTACTTTTATTAGCTGATCGGTTGTGATTTCTGGGAATAGAGAAACTACCTTTGTATAAAAAGCGGTGTGGTACAGAATTTCTTTAATTCCAGCCTTATTACCATTTCTTTTTAATAATCTAAAATAAAAACGATTGTAGTTAACTAACTCTTTTAAAACAGAAAACCAACCAACTTGTTTAGCGTGTTTTCTTAAACTTTTCCAATAAACAGGAAACTTTTTATATTTTCGAAAAAGTAGCAACTTCTTTTTTTTTCAAAGTTAAGAACTTTAAGGCGTGTACATTCGTCTTTCGGTTATAAAATTGGTAACTTCGCGTCACATTCACATGGCTTTGATTGAAATAACTTCTACATCACCTACACAAATTGATGCAATAATTGCAAACGAGTGTGATTGTCATGACGCAATTACCTTTATTGACTTATTAAGCAAATCCAAAGATCCGTCAACAATTGAATCAATCAAAGAAGTAATAGTTAAATTTCAAAAAGATCATGAAATTCGATTTATAAATGAAACATTAACGGACAAAAAGAACATTAATAATTACCTCTTCCAACTTAATAATGACGTATTAAAATCGAATGAAATTGCAATAGGTCTAGTTGAAACAACTGATGATTGGAAATCAAAAAGGTCTATTTTTAAAACCCCGATTATAAAATGGTTAGCTCGTTTTTGGGCATTTATTTTTTATCGGTTCCTTCCTAAACAGCGTTTTTTTCAATTTATTACTTCACAGTCAACTAAACGTTTGTATTCAAAAGCTGAAATTCTTGGCAGATTGATTTATTCAGGTTTTGAATTAGTTGAATTTAAACAATTTAGTGGATATCATCTTTTCGTTGTAAAGAGAAGTCATGACCCGAGTACAAACAAAACAAGTGAAGGCTTTATACTTAAGATGAAGCGCATTGGAAAAAATGGTGAATTGTTTAATGTATATAAAATACGAACGATGCATCCTTATTCTGAGTATTTACACGATTATATGATTAAAAATCATGGATTTAATGAAAAGGGTAAAATAAAAAACGATTTCCGAATGGCTAAATGGGGAAAAGTTTTAAGAAAATACTGGTTAGATGAAATTCCGCAATTATTAAATGTAATTAAAGGTCAAATGAAGTTGGTTGGGGTAAGACCTGTTAGTAATTCGTATTTCAATTCACTACCGGCAGATATTCAACAAAAAAGATTAACACAAAAACCTGGTTGTATTCCACCTTATGTTGCTCATGAATTTGGAACAACAAAAGAAGCGGTTCTTCAAGCAGAATTAAAGTACCTAGAAA
>CAZHPL010000120.1:1522-9349 GCA_964534495.1 uncultured Lishizhenia sp. | reverse complement strand
ATTGGTAAGTTTAACTTTGTTGAATGTAATTGGCTCTTTCATCCAATGCGAACCGAAATTAGGTGAATCTGGATGCTTGTATTCGCAATTTCGCTGCATTGGCTCTGGTTTGGTACCTTGTTGCCATTCACCGTTTATGTACTTCCATTTATGATTATCCAATTGTTGGAAGTCGATAAACACTTCATACATTGCAGTTGGTTCCAAATTTTGAACGTTAACTTTCAATACTGGAAACATATTACGTCCTGATCGTGTTACAATCATTTCATTTGTTTTTTCGTAGAATCTCATCCATAAATCTCTATCTTCCAATCGAACAGAAATATTTTTGTCAAATGAATTGTTGTTTGATGCCATGTTGCTTGCGCTATTGACGTTTGGATGCATAACCATTTTTCTTTTTTTTAATAATTTCTTATTTTTCAATTATCTTTCACTTATTAAGTATTCTTATCTTCTTCTTTTTTTTCTTATTAATATTCTATTATATATTAGTGAATCTTTTCGTGTTCTTATGTTTTATAAATGCAATTTCGACTTAAAGTTTCTTTTTATTCAATGTTATAACAAGTAACTGATATTTTTCGATATTTATTTATAAAAAAGTCGGAGAAACAATGGGCTATCTTAATAACGATTCAGTAACGGTTGATATGATCTTAACAAAAAAAGGCCGTGAATTATTAGCAAAAAACAAGGCGGAAAACTTACAGTTTTCAATGTACAATGAAATGAATGCGGATGTATTAAACGCCTATTATCGCTTTGAAAATCAAAAGTGGATTGAAATTGAGCAAAGTGGAAAAATAGCTTTGCAAAATATTCCTTACGGGGATACTAAAATTGAATTTAAAGTTTTGGACAAACGGTTGGGAAATGTCACTTGGAAAAAGATTTATATAATCAAGAACCCGGCACCTTGGTATGTGAGTTATGTTGCCTTGACGTTCTACTTTTTACTCTTTTCAGGAATATTAATTTTCACAACTCGATATTTCGTGATTCAAAGCAAAAAGAAAGAAATTGAGAACTTGACCATTCGTAATCGATTGAACGAATTACAGATGGAAGTGCTCCAATCTCAAATGAATCCGCATTTCGTTTTTAACGCCTTAAATTCTGTACAGAAATACATTTTAAACATCGATCAAGAAAAAGCATTGTTGTTTTTGAATCAATTCAGTGTTTTAATTCGCAAAGTATTGGACTATTCAGACAAGAAGTTGATTACGATAGAGGAGGAGTTGGAGTTTATTGAGTTATACTTGGAAATCGAAAATCAGCGTTTTCAAGGAGCGTTAAAGATAAGTCAAAAGATCGCGTGTGATGAATTACAAACAATTCCACCCTTGTTGATACAACCTCTGCTCGAGAATGCAATAATTTACGGTTTGCGCAATGATTTAGGTGAATTGGCTATTTCTTTTTCGATCCAACAAGAGGAAAATAATTTACGAATAGAAGTAAGAAATGAAATCAGAAAGGAAACAATCAAGAACCACTCTTTTCAATCTAAATCCACTGAAATCATCCGAAAACGTTTAGCGATTTTCGACCCGAAAGCAACGTTCAATACTGTTGTTGAGGGTGATTTCTTTATTGCAACTATTTCCATTCCTGTTTCCGAATAATCAGTTTTTAGAACGTTTAATAATTGATTTTACCGATAAGTAAATCGTAAAATTCTTAACCTTTTTTGTATTTAGTTTTGCTTAAAATCAAAATAGAAAAATGATAAAAATTTACTTTTTAGTTGCTGGACTTTTCTTTCTTAATTTGAATTTATCAGCACAACAAGAATTAATCCAAAATGGAAGTTTTGAATTGGGTGATCAAAGTTGGGACTTCTCATTATCAACAGACGGTTATGCAGATTTGGGTAAATGCGCGGCTGATGATGGTGATAATTATCTATGGTTTGGTGACATTGATGAACTAACTGGAAAAGACTCTTTGAATTACGATGCAGTAATACAAACCGTCACACTTCCGTCAAATCTAGATTTTGCAGAATTTTCATTTAAATGGTCTGGATCATCTGATGAACAAGACAGTATAAACAAATATGATTTTTTATTATTTTCAGTATTAGATGGAAGTGGGAATGAAATTTTTAGAGATTCTGTATCAAATGCGGATCTTAATCCTACACTAACAGTTCAAGATTGTGACGGGTGGTATGGAGGAGTGTTTTTTACTGTTGACTCTCAATATGCTGGACAAAATATTACCATTGGATTTGCATCTTTTACTGATGATTTGAATCCTACAATTTTCAGAGTCGATAATGTAAGTTTATTGGCTCAAACTACTACAGGTTTATCAGAAAATAAAATATCAGAAATAAAAATATCTCCGAATCCAGCAAGCGAACAATTACAAATTGACAACTTGAAAAATTCAAATTCTAAAATTTCAATTTTTAATACAGCGGGCATGGAAATTAATAGTTACAAATTAAATTCAGGATTAAATACGATAAATATATCAAGTCTGCCTGCGGGTTTTTATTTAGTCAAAGAAGAAAATGGAGTTGTTTCTAAAATAGTTAAACAATAATGTAAACAGTTGAAGAATGAAAATCATAAAAATAATTCTAGTTCAATTTTTATTTGCTCTCATATCAAATATTTCTTTCTCACAGATATACTTTAAAAACAATACCGAAGAACCCGTTTATGTTGCTTTCTGTATGTATTATGATGGTGAAAGTTCTAAATATTTTGGTTCTGAAGGATGGTTTAAAGTAGAACCTGGAGACAAGAAAATAGTAAGTTCAGCAATTGGTTATAACGATAATATCTACTATTATGCTTACTCATCTATAAGTGGTAAAAAATTTGAAGGTGACACAAAAATCCTAGTTCATCCTACGGACAAATTTTTTATCAAAAATGCAAATAAGGAATACAAAAAAACTGAAAATCCTAGTTTGGAGTGGCGTAACTTCAGACATGTTGACATGAATTCAAGTACACTTCAGTTAAAGTATACAATTGAATTGAATTATTGAATAGACCAATTTTATTATGAAGTGAATCAATCATCGTAAAATCCAAAGCGACAATAGAAGTTATTTTTAATACAATTCCATGAAAAAACTAATTTTTTTTATCTGGTTCATTTTATTACTTGTGTTTACTAACACTATTGTTTTTGGACAGCATACTAGTGAAAGAATATTAAGGAGTCTATTTGATGGGAATTATGATAAAGTGAACAATAGGATTGTTTGGTCCCCTAATCCTAAGGAATCTTTTCCAATTGGTTCAAATGGAGAAACTTGCTCACAGTTAGATACTGTAATAAATTTTAACTCAAATAACGAAAAGTACTCGTTGTATGTGTTTAAATCATTGCCTATAGATTCAGGTTTTGTTTTAGAATCAAATGCAGTTGTTCCAACTATGAGCCTTGCATTATTCGAAAATGTAACTGATTCTATACATCTGCTTGCTTTTAATAAAAATGTTTGTCAAGTAGGTCAAATGGGGCTTTTTGGAAAATTAGAAATAATCAAATTGGGCACTGCTTTCTATGCGCTTAGTGTGGAGGAAGAAGAATACAAAGAAACAGATCGATTTACATCTTTTTACTCTATTAATGATTGGTTTTTTGGAAAAGAGGTGTTCTCTTTTCCTAATTGGAGTTTAATTAGTTATTCCGAAATGCCAGTATTCCAAAGGTCTACCATTAAGGTTCTGAAACCAAAAAATCTTGATGATGAATATTTCGATTTAATAATTACTACAACTCAGTTTAAACCAACAGAACCTAAGGAAACGGTACTTAATCGAGCTGATATTCACTATAAGTTTAATGGGCTTCGCTGGGATAGAAGATAATGGAACTGAAACCAAAAAATCAGCGCGGATTCTGAAAAGCGATATGAGTAGGGAAGAAAACTAAATTTAAAATCAATGAAAAAAGTATTATTTGGGTTGGGATTCATGTTACTTATGCAATCTTGTTCGGTAGAACAATTTGCAGTAAATACTAAGACCGAATCATTTGAAAATGGAGGGCGTCTATTTGGTGAATCAACAAAAGGTATGAAAAAGAATGTGGATTATTGCAAGTCAACATCGATGTTTATTGTTGGAATTAACTTAGTATCTGACTATGAAATTGAAGAAATGGCAAAAAAAATTGGGGCAGAGCATTATACGATTGAAACTAAGAGATACTTGGTTGGTAATCTGTGTAGATATTTTACTGGTGGAATTATTGATGCCAAAAGAGTTACAGTATTCAAAAGATCTGAATAAATTGTTTTAATCGCGGAATCCGAAAAGCGATATGAGTAGGAGAATATCAAAAAATAAAATATGAAGAGAGTAATTTATCTTGGACTAACAGCTATTGCATTAATTTCGACAACATCTTGTACGAGATATTATAGCTGTAACTGCCATGTAGACATTCCAAATACTTCTTTAAGCTATGATACCTCATATTACATGGGAAAAAGAGACAAGAACGAAGCAACTGCTCGTTGTAGTAATATTCAATTCGATTTTCAGTCAAATCTTGACCAAAATCCGATTACACAAGGTTCAACAGTGAACTGTTCTAAAATAGAGCAATAATTTTTTTTTGATTTATCTAAAGCTTCAAGCCTCTTCGGAGGCTTTTTTATTGGATTTTAACTTTCTATACAAATCTTTCCTAACAAATTCTTTCTAAAGCCTCACTAAATAGAGTAATGTGAAACATTTGTGTTTCTTTATGGAATAGCAATGCATAATTCCCCTCTATATAGAATTCTGAGTAATTTGAATCATCCTCTATAAATACATCATAATTTTCAGACTCAATTTCAAACAGATTTTTCTCCATGAATTCTTTCGAAATGCAAAATCCAAGATGCTGTTTTAAAAAATTTTGCCTTTCTGCCTCAGTCCGCCCTCCTCGTTTTTGAATTTCACGGAGGTGTTTAGCTTGATTTTTACAGAAATCTTTTCTTCCATATTTTTCGGGGCAATGAAGCCTGTTACCATTGTCTGCTTCGAATATATTTCCGCAGTATGGGCAAATGCGGTGATGTAGTTCGTATTCCATGTTTATTTTATGTTCGCTAAATACTCTTTAAGGTCTTCTTTATGAACAAGCCATTTCTTTCCGATTTTCTTTCCTTTTATTTTTCCTTGGCGGATGAGTTTGCAGATATAGTGATGACTTTGTTTTAGTTTTTTGCCAACTTCGAAAGTGTCGAAATAGTCACCTTCGATCATTGATTTTTCGTTTGAAAAAATATGTAATAAACCCTGTTCTTTCAGTACTTCGAGAACGAGGTTTTTGATTTGGGTTTCTATTGAAAAATCTGACATTATTCGTTTACTTCTAGTTTTTTTGAAAAATTATTAATGAGAATAATTATAAAAATTCTTTATTCAAAGGTTATAAATTGTTTTTAAATTTCCCAAACTCACACTTAACTTTATTATTGACATATTTGTCAATAATAATCAGAAAATCAAGTGTTTAAAATGGTTTCCTTTGTCAACTTTAGTAAATTCATACTGAAATTATTTTACATCAAATAGTTTAAATGAGACTTTTGAAGCAATTTCTTCTAACTAAGATTAGAGTCAGTCAATTCAATTTCAAAAAAAACAATTTACAAAAGAAAAAGTGTTGTTTCATGACACAATTGGAGTTGCATATTACAAATTGCATTCATCTTTTATGACTTATTATCGCGAATAGTAACTTATTGCAGAATATAAATAAAAGATTTGATTCGGGATCACACCTAGAAAATGTGGGGTCATTGATTGAATTACAATTAAAAGAAACGATTCAATTATCCATCCTTTTTTTTGCACGACGTCCTTTTTACTTTTTCATTTAATTAATAAAAAGGCATTTTCGGATGATAATGAGATGATTTAAGTGAAGTAAAATTTCAAATTTTTTGTAAGAAATAATCACCCACAAGGATATCAAATGATGAATTCTTTTGAGTTGATAAAACACTAATCATTGATTGTAATGATGAAAATGTTTGCAAATTGTTTGCAAATTTCACTTTTCTCAAAAAAGAAGGGACTGAAGTAAAAACCTCAATCCCTTATCTGTATTGCTTTTCAGGCTGTGGTCCCACTTGGGCTCGAACCAAGGACCACCTGATTATGAGTCAGGTGCTCTAACCAACTGAGCTATAGGACCCGAAAAATGATAAAATCACTTTCCTAAAATGGATTGCAAAAATAGTAAAATCTTTTATAAATAAGTCGTGTTGGAAGGAAAAACAAAACTTTTA
Organism: uncultured Lishizhenia sp.; assembly: GCA_964534495.1. GTDB lineage: Bacteria > Bacteroidota > Bacteroidia > Flavobacteriales_D > Crocinitomicaceae > UBA952. The sequence continues at coordinate 3,081 of CAZHPL010000120.1, read as the reverse complement.
GCTTTTCATTGCGCATTCAACAAAAAAAGATGAAAATGGATTCATAAGGGTCCTGACAGATATAGAAAAAAGGAGGCGCACAAGCAAAGCAGTTAGGTTTTGCGTCAGGATCCTTATGTAACCAGTAACAAAAAATCCAACTCAATTTGGTATGACATAACTCATCAACATATCAAAGTCAGCTGGATTTTAAATATTTCAAATGTTTTTTTACTTCTTTAAGTACTAAACAACAGGTACAAAACATCCAATGTTTTATTTCTGTGTGTCAAATCTACACTCTTTTTAATTGAAAATTAGAAAATTAAAGGAACTTATAATAGGATAAAAGGCGCATTTATTACATTTGTGATATGAAAGGATTTCCAATATTAAATATTCGTCAGTTTGAAAGTTCAAATCTTCAATCAGACTTTTACACAAATATTTTTTCTGTTCATTTGGAACATCATCATACGCGAATTATGGTTCCTCACAAGCATGATTTCTATTTAATTGTCTTTTTTACCGATGGGACAGGTAGACATGAGGTGGATTTTACAGAGTATCCAATCTTTCCTGGCGCCTTATTCTTTTTGCAACCTGGTCAAACTCATCATTGGGAATTTGACACACCACCTGAAGGTTATGTTTTTTTTCACTCCAAAGAATTTTATCAGTTGAGTTTTCCGATGAAGAATATTGACGACTATCCGATGTTTTATAGTGTTCAAAACTCCGCGATGGTCGATGGGCGTAATAATCCACAGTTTGAGAACATTAAAATTGTCTTTGATGAAATCTTTCATGAGTACAAATCCGAAGATCTATTCAAATGGGAGAAAATTAGATTATTGGTTGATTTAATTTATATCCAAGTTACACGCGTAATTATTGATAAAAATAACCATAATCTGAACTCTGTTTCCAAAACGGATAATCGCTTGCGAAAGCTTGAAAAATTAATCGATGAGCATTATCTTGAATTGAAACGTCCATCCGATTATGCAGAAATGATGCATATTTCAACTAAACATTTGAATAAAGTAACAATGAATGCAGTAGGTAAGTCTACAACAGATTTAATACAAGAACGTATTATGCTGGAAGCAAAATGTTTGTTGGTTCAAAGTGAAATGAATATTCAAGAATTGGCAGCTTATTTAGGCTATGAAGACCCTGCGTATTTTGCACGCCTTTTCAAGAGCAAAGTAGGGGTGAGCCCACGGGATTTTTCTTCTCGTTATACGAAATAAAAAAGCCGAGTTTTTGCTCGGCTTACGAATAGAATCAATACTGAGTTGACTCGGTTTATTTTAAGTTAATGCGTACTAATGTTTCTCTTTTTTCAAAGTATCAATTTCCTTTTGCATCTTTTCGATTTGAGCTTGTTGTTCTTTAATAGCGTTTATTAACAAGAACACATAAGCTTGTGAATTGACCTCTCTTAAATCGGTAATTGTACCGTTGTTTGTTTTGGTAACCATGTAAGGAGCGATTTTCTCCAAATCTTGAGCAACGATACCAATTTGTTCTTCTTTTGAAGGGAATGGCGCATTTTCTTTGTAAACAAATTTCAC
>CAZHPL010000120.1:0-1512 GCA_964534495.1 uncultured Lishizhenia sp. | reverse complement strand
TACGTGCATCTGAGTAGGTACCCCAAGAACCAGTTGTGTTGTTTGCTGTACCATTAACAGAAAGTTTTGCGGAAGGCGAGGCTGTACCAATTCCAAAATTACCACTTGCATCAAATCTTGCCCATTCTGTTACTACATCAGAAGTGGTTACATCACCAAATTTAATTCCACCTGAACCACCACCTTTTGAGTTCAAAATCGAAGTTGCTCCATCACAACAGCTTTTGTTCCATTGAATGTGTGTACCTTGGTTACTAACTGCACCATTACTTCTAACTAAAAGTCCTCCGTTAACATCCAAAGTTGCAGTAGGAGTAGTTATGTTAATTCCTGTTTTGGCAGAACCTGAACCAATACTTGTGTTTGTACCTGTCCCGTTTATTGTGAATCCATTTGTGTTGTCGTAATAGATGTTTCCAGATTTTACACCTGTCGAACTATAAAAGTCAATCCAGTTTGAAATCCCAGAAGTACCACCACCACCTACGAACAATGCTCCGTTTGCGTTCCCATAAGGCCCAACTTTAACTGCATTTGTTGCAGTACTAACAGCGAAATGTAGTTTTTCTTCTGGCGTACTTGTTCCTAATCCAATTCTGTTATTCGCTGCATCAACAGAGAAAGTTGTTCCATCAACAGAGAATCCATTCGTAGCTGTGCTTGTAAATGCTAAAGTATTTGCCCCTTGTGTAACAGTTCTATTTCCAGAAAGTGAACCATCGCCGCTGTAAAGAGTTGTAGTAGTAGGTAAAGTTGTCCATGTAGGAACCGCGCCTGCACCTGCAGAAGTTAAAACTTGTCCAGAAGTACCCGCAGTGTTATTAGGCATAAGAGCACCAGAAAATTTCACATTACCTGTAACATCTAATTTTTCCGTTGGGGCTATGTTTCCAATTCCTAATTTGTCGCCAGACAAAGCCATTGAAGCAGAACCAGAAGTATTACCGAATAACAATTTTCCACCGGTATTTCTGTAGGCAATGTCACCAATAGCTGAATTAGAAAACCATTGTGCAGCTGAAGCTGTATAGCCAATCCAAGCATTTGCACCTGCACCCCCTGAACCTATAGCAGAAGGTCCAGTAGTCGGAAGGTCAATCCATGTTCCAGTAGATAAAATAGGTGTAATTAACGCGCCATTCACAAATTTCGCTGTTCCGTTAACATCTAAAGTTTGGCTTGGAGAAGCAGTACCAATTCCAACACGATTGTTGGCAGCATCAACATTTAGAGTTGTTCCATCAACTGTGAAATGACTAGTACCCGTTGTTGCTGTACTTGTGAAGTTCAATGTTTTTGTAGCTTGCGAAACCGTTCTATCACCTGCTAAAGTACCATCTGCAGCATACAAAGTGGTGGAAGATGATGGTGTTGTCCAAGTTGGCACGGCACCAGCACCAGCAGAAGTCAATACTTGTCCAGCCGTTCCCGCTGTGTTATTGGGCATTAATGCACCAGAGAACTTTACATTTCCTGTAACATCTAATTTTTCAGTTGGTGTGGCATTTCCGA
>CAZHPL010000119.1:3997-9367 GCA_964534495.1 uncultured Lishizhenia sp. | reverse complement strand
CAGAAAAGCGACTGAAAGAAGCTCTTTTTGCAAGGTAACTTGGCGTAAAGATTCCGCGAGCAAACTTGCAGACGTAGACGGATAAGGCGCCTTGAAATTGATTATTTATTTATCTTACTATCTGAAAATGAGAATAGTAAATCAATTTACTTAAAGCCTATTAACTATTCGAATCTTGCGAATTTCAGAAAAGTTCCATTGATCGAGGAAGCGTAAATAAATTGATTGTCGAATGCTAAAGCAAAACAGTTGTTGTCTGCAATATGCGTCCAAGTTTTGCCGTTATCTTTTGAATAATCGATGCCATTCGTCCCGCAGCAATAATAAACTCCAGCTGTGTAAATCACACACGAACGATATCCGCTAGGTGCTTTTTTGGAAGCTTTCCATTTTTTACCTCCGTTTGTAGTGTAATAACAGGTATTTGTGCTTTCGTTGGGTTTGGCATAATCGCCACCGACAACCACCATTTTTTTTCTGCTTTCAAATCCTAATGAATACGCACCTGAAGATTCACCTGAGGAAAAAGGAATGTTTCTTTCCGACCAAGTCTGTCCAAAATCTTTGCTAAAAAATATCCGCGATTTTTTACCTCCTGTAACGAAAATAAATTCTTTGTTCAACACATGAACGGTTGTGCCACTTGCTGCAAATGCCGCTTCACCTTCGATTGCTTTGGGTAATCCAGCGCATTTTTTCCAGTTTTTTCCGTAGTCTTCCGAATAAAACAATTGAAATACGTTATCAACAGGGTCTGCCATAGCAAATCCAAGATTTCCTTCAAAAGCAAAGCCGTCTAAAAACAAAGTCGAGTCAATACAATCTGCGCCTCTTTTATCGTATTGCATAATAGAGCCCCCTTCGTAAATGGCACTTTTACCACCCGTTTGCATCACGAAAAAAGAAGAATTACACAAGCCCATGTCTCTGATTTCTGGAAATGAATCGACTGGGTTCATAACCGTGCTTTTTGCGTTTTTCAAGTTGTAGGCATACACTTCGCCATTGTTACAACCCAAAACCAAGTGGTCACTGAAACAAAAAGCAGCGCGTGCGTGAATCTTTTTGTCGGCGTAATGGATGATTTCTACTTGCGAGAAAGCCGAAAAAACAAAAAATAAAAAGAAAGGAAATATGAATTTCATAAACGTTTTTTAGTCTTCTAATAAATCTGGACGACGTGCTTTTGTGCGTTCAAGCGCTTTTTCTTCGCGCCATTTGTCAATTGCTTTGAAGTCACCTGAAAGCAATACATCAGGTACTTTCCATCCGTTAAATTCAGGAGGTCGTGTGTACACAGGAGGTGACAATAAATTATCTTGAAAACTGTCTGTAAGTGCGGACGTTTCATCATTCAATACACCTGGAATCAATCGCACAATAGCATCAACCAAAACAGCAGCGGCTAACTCACCACCAGAAAGCACATAAGAACCAATTGAAATCTCTTTCGTGATGTAATGTTCTCTTACGCGTTCATCCACACCTTTGTAGTGACCACACAAAATAATAATGTTTTCAACAAGGGAAAATCGATTGCAATGACTTTGTTCAAGCACTTCACCATCAGGTGTCATGAAAATGATTTCGTCATAGCTGCGTTCGCTTTTCAGCTTATCAATAAGTGCCACAATGGGTTCTATGCTCATCACCATTCCAGCTCCGCCTCCGTATTGATAATCATCCACATTTTTGTGCTTTTGAGTGGAGTAATCACGGATGTTGTGCACATGAATTTCAACATGACCTTTTTCTTGCGCACGTTGCATAATTGAGGCTGAAAAGGGACTGTCTAAAAGCTGAGGAACTACTGAAAGGATATCAATTCGCATAAACAAAAGTACAGATTTCAAAGTTAAGGTGTGTATAAACGAATTGTTGAAAATTGGTAGAATGGATTTTTTTTCGGATATTCGGTCTGTTTTTAACCTAAACGCATGTTGAAAAGATTAAAAGTAGGGAGTTTAATGGCTATTTGTATAGTGTTTTCGACCTATAGTTTCTCACAACATTTGGTTCGTTCCGTTATCGGTTCAATGGGATCTTCCTTCCAAAATGAGAAGATAGCCGTTCAGTTTACTGCTGGTCAACCTTCCGTTGTTTCTAGTCAAACAATGCCGCATTTTCTTTATGTTTCAGAGGGTTTTCACCGTTCTGGAATTCAAGTGCTTCGCAATGAAAACTACGATGTTTATCTCTATCCCAATCCGAATAACGGGAAATTTCAATTTTATACTTCTTTGAATGCAGATGAAGTTTTTTCGTACCAACTAATGGACATGACGGGAAAAGTTATTCGTTTTGGACAAGAAACGGGACGTTCCGAAGTGAATATGGAATTGAATGACATGGCAGACGGAATGTACTTTTTGAACATTTTGGCGAGAGGAAAGAAAAACGTAATAAAAGTAGAGGTGTTTCAATGATGAAAAAGCAATTGTTTCTTTTCATTTTGCTATTTCACACTGCCACATTTGCGCAGGGATTCACACCTGAAGAGATTATTTTGGCAGGAGGCAGATCTTTTTACACGTTCACGTTTAAAGACAAAGTACCCACTGATTTATTGAGTTACAAATATAAAAATGGCTTTGCTTATGATGCTCGTCTTTCTTTTATGTTGGACGATCGAAGCAATGTTCGTTTTGAATTAGGTGCTTTTCAGGCTGGAAGTAAATCCATTGAAAACAGTAATATCTTACAATGGAACTTGAACTACATGTCGTTTGGAACACATTATTTATATAAAATCATTGACAAAGAGCGTCGCATGGATTTTGCCGTTTACGCTGGACCTCAATTAGGAATTTCGTATTTGGTTTCGGGACAACAATCCGTGAATAAATTGAATTACGATTTAAAGGACACTAAAGCATTTAAAAGTATGAATTTCCATGGTGGACTCATAACAGGAATACGTTATTTGGCTACGCAACGTGTGAATTTATCACTTGAATATCGTTTTGATATGAGTTTTGCTCAAGTAGAGGGAGAGGATCATGCCAATGGTCAAACCACGCGAAATATTGGGCATCAAATTACATTTGGAGTTGGACTAAGTTTACAATAGTATGAAAATAATTGTTTTGTTTATTTGTTTTATGATTGGATTGATTTCCAATGCACAAAACTTACAAGCGCCGCCTCAGGGTATTAATTACCAGGCTGTTGTCTATGATTTAGATGGTGGAAATATGCCAGGTGTGGATGCCGGTGACGTCGTTTTGGCGAATAAGGACATTGGTGTTCGTTTTTCCATCAATAAAAACCACCCATATGGACAAACGATTTACAAAGAGGTACATTATACGACTACCGATAAGTACGGAATGTTCAATCTTGTAATCGGTATGGGAAACTCGAATATTGGAACTTTTTCATCGATTGATTGGGGCGCTGGAACGTATTTCTTAAAAGTGGAAGTTGCCAAAGACTTAAATAATGATTTTGTCGAGATTTCAAATGCTCAGTTTTGGAGTGTTCCTTACGCTTTGTATGCCAAAGGAAGCCATGATGGTGTTCAAACCATTTCAGACAATGGAGACGGAAGCATCACTGTTACGTATACGGACAGCACGCAAGTGATTGGGCCTTCTAGTTGGGCTTTGAAAGGAAATGCGGGAACACAGGATACTGTTAATTTTCTTGGAACGAAAGACGCACAAGATTTAGTCATCAAAACGAATTTGGCTGAGCGCATGCGCGTTACTAAACTTGGACAAGTAGGAGTGGGGACTCCAACGCCTCACCCAAGTGCATTGGTGGATGTAAGTTCCACGCAAAAAGGTTTTTTACCACCACGAATGACTGCTGCTCAACGAAACAGTATAACCAATCCATCGTCGGGTTTGATTGTGTTCAATACAACCGATAGTGTAACTGAATATTTTAATGGTCAATGTTGGTTGCCAACCTACCTTTCATCGTGTAGCGATTGTATGTTTGATTTGACTTTGGCCGTTGATACAGGGCATATCGATCGTGTAACCACAGATACCATTGCCATTCAGATTTCAGTTAACCAAACTACATCTCCAGCGCAAGTCATTTCCTTTTTTGCCATTCATAATTTACCTCAATTTACGACAACGTATTTTACAAATGACACGTTACAAGGAAATGGAAATACAACGCTGGTTGTAACAACTTCGATTTTCGATGATCCGGGCATGTATCCTATTGCAATTGAAGCTATTTGTGGGAATACCATTCGCGTAAAAGTCTTTTACTTAACGATTGATAGTTGTTACCACGTTACAATTAATTCACCTCAAGTCAATTATAATTTACAGCAAGTCAATTCTTTACCCGGCATTGGAACACCGATTTGTGTGGTAGTTGATGTGACTTCCTTAGGTGTGGTTTCAAGCAGTATTCCTACGATTCCTACTTTCAATTCTGGAAACCTTGATCCTGCAAGTCATGTAGGAATTAGAAATTATGGAGTCTTTTTAGCAAAAGGTGGAAACGGTGGTTTGGGTGGTAATTTAAGCCAATTCGGAAATCCAGGACAAGCGGGAGGAACAGCTATCAACATGACTTCTAAAACTTCTGTATTGAACTACGGATTTATATACGGTGGAGGTGGAGGCGGTGCTTCTGTGGGGGTGAGTACTTCATTTAGTGTTCCGTTTTTAGGTACCTATACTTTTGCAATTGGAGCAGGAGGTGGTGGTGGCTGCCAATTGGGTCAAGGAGGTGGAGCAGGAACTACAGTAATCGGTATTTGGGATAATGGTAATAACGCAACTGGTGGTTTAAGCGCAGTCCCTGGAAGTGGAGGAGTTGAAAATGTTCCTGTTTCTTTACCGCTTGGTCCGGTAACTTTAACAATCAATCCCGATGTTCATGGTGGAGATGGTGGAAATTATGGTTTACCAGGTGATGCAGGCTATTTAATTGTGAATGTCAGTGCCACGATTCCAATAGTTGGGACCATCAATATTCCAACACCGACGATCTCTAGTTTTCCTGCAGGTGGAGCGGCAGGTTATGCCATTAAGAAAAATAATAGACCTTTATTTGGATATCCAAATGGAACGTATCAATTGAGTAATTTAAAAGGAATTGTCAATGATTAAGCAAATTTTTATAGCGATAGTTGCAGTAGTATTTGGAGGAATTTCAAGTATAAATGCACAAAAACTAGCCATTTACGGCGATATGTGGGAAAATGGAACCAACAGCGAATGCAACTGGTTTTTTAAGGGAAATAAAGCTTGTATGCAATACAAATTCGCGGACGACAAACAAGTGAATTACGATGTACGTTTGATAATGACAGCAGGTAGCAACCAATTGAAAGTCGTTGCAATACAAGGTGGACAACGAACTGAAACACTAATTCCAGTTGATAGTATTCATGGCTCT
>CAZHPL010000119.1:0-3966 GCA_964534495.1 uncultured Lishizhenia sp. | reverse complement strand
AATTGGGAAAAATACAAAAACAATAAATACGCTTAACACACATGAAAGAATACATTGCATTTACCTTTGAAAAACCCTTGATTTATCTGAGTCAATTCAAAGCATTCATTAAAAACGATCCTGTTTTCGAGTGGTTCAGTTCCATTCAAGGACATCAGTTTCCGGTGCAAGCCATTACAACTAATGCTGATGGACAATTAATGCGCTCTTTTCTAGCAAAACGCTTGGAAAACGATTTTCCGGATGCTGTATTTGAATAAGTAAAATGGAAGAACGTCGTATTGTGTTTTACGATGGAGATTGTGGATTGTGTAATCGTGTAGTGCAATTTGTTATTGTGAACGAAAATTCAAAAAGCAAACTCTGTTTTGCTGCACTTCAGTCCGAATTCGCCACTGAATTTTTCACAAAAGAGGGTGTTATCATTCAATTCGATACCTTTTATTTTTACAATGGATATCAGTTAACAGGAAAATCAAAAGCCTGCTTTCAATTGTTAAAACACCTGCATTGGTATTGGAAGTTTCTTTACATTGGAAGAATCATTCCACGCTTCTTAGCGGATAAATTATACGATGTAATTGCCCGTAATCGAAAGAAACTATTCGCTGAAAGTTGTTTGGTATTGGACGTTCAGCAAGATCGGTTTTTGGGATAGAGGTTTAGGGATGATGTAGTGTTGTTTTTGGGCGTTCCCCTCAAAAAAAGTCATTATTCTTCTTCCTTTTTTCAGGGTCGGGCTATCCGCTTCAAGTCCTCGTTCGTACCTCACTGTGGGCTTTCTCGCTTCTATCCCTAACGCGGGCAGGGCAATTGAAAATAGAAAATTGAAAAATCAAAAAGATTTGGTTTGAGGAAATTTTGTACTAGCATTTTAAATAAAAATGGGCTAATTATGCTCACTTCAACAATAGGCTAATCAGTCTTGGATGACGAAACGCTGGCTCTTCATCGCGATTTATTACTTCAATGTTAACAGTTCGTTGTTCTTTTTTGTCGTTTTGTGTCCATATTTTTAGCTTGTTTCAAAAAATATTTTTAGTTCATCATGTAAGTCGCTAAGTTGTTGAATATCGTCAGGTATAAAACCGTCTTTAAGCACTACTATTTTTGTTTTCTTTCCATTCGCTTCAGAAATTTCAATTACTTCAAACTTATCTTCGCCGAATGTTTTAATGTTTTTCGGTAAACTTTCAATTTCTGCTGTCAATTTTAAATTTAATGATTTTGTTGAATTGTCTTTTAGTTCAAGTTTTTGATTGAAGAATGAAAGTAAGTCTGAGACTTTTACTATTTTTCGTTTATCTTCTTTGCTGTTGTCAAATAGTATTTTCTTAGCTAGTTTACCATCTTTAAAAACTTCAATTTCTTTTAAGTCTATTATGCTTGCGGTTTTTAAAGCTTTTGTTTGAAAATCATTCTTCCAATTTGTATGTATTTTGATAAGGTCTGTCGTTTGTTGTACGTTTAGTTTTACACCTATTTCTAAACCTTTTTCAAGTCCGTTTTCTGTCAAGTTTGCGGTAAATAAAAAACCGTCTTTTTCGTCAATGAGTAAAGATTTGGCGTGTATTAAAGAATGAAAATATACTTGAACTCCTGCTTCTAACAACTCTTTCAGTTGTTCGTTAAATTGACGTTCAATCGGTCTGCAAAAAAGCCTCACTTCAATTCCTTGTTTTGCTTTGTCTAAAACTACTTTTACAAATTCTGTGTTCTTGTCAAGTTGAAACGTAGATAATGATATTGATTTTTTTGCTGTTTTTGCCTTTTTTACAAGTGCGTCATTTAATGAATTGTTTTGTGTGTTTGGAGAAGTCAAAAGAATGTGTTGCAATTTTGGTAAACTAAATTTGTTCGCTGGTTTTACTTTGTCAAATTCGTTTGTTGCAGTTTGCTCGTCTGTTGAATGTTCCCAAAAGTGATAAACAAAAACTTTAAAAAGGTCTACGCATTGTTCTTTGTTTAATTCAACTGCTAACTCTGGATTTTTCGCAAATCCATTTTCTGTAAAATTGTTTGTGCAAACAAATCCTTTGGGCTTTGTTTTAGGGTCAATTAAAATGTATTTAGCGTGGAAGTTTTCTGCTGTTCGATGGACAAAGTGATTTTTGAATTTATTATCAATCAACTGAATATAATTTGCTTTTATAAAGTCCGATTCTTCTTCAATTCTATCTTTTAGTCGTGCTTCTGCTGAACTCAACACAAACACTTTTACGTTTCTTTCAAATGCTTTTAGTAACGAGTCAATTATAGCCGAATCCTGAATCAAAAAGGATTGTAGGCAGACAAATTCTTGAGCTTTGTCGATGGCATTGATTATTTTAGAAAACAATATTTTCTGTTCACCACTTTCAATAACTGAAAGATTACTTTGTTCCGTTGATTTCCAACCCGAACCATTTGCCAAAATAGGAAACTGAATTGTTCCTTGATTTACAACGTTAAATTCTTTAACAAGAGCTTTCATCTTAATAGTTCAAAAAGTCTATGGTTTCAAGTTTTGCAATTTGATAAAATGCGTTTTCTCTTTCGGCAAAAGTTTGTTTTAGTTGTTCTCGTGTTGGAAGCTCAACGCTGTAATGTTCAAGAATCGGTTTTGCTTTATTCGCTGTAAATTCATTGTACATTTTTTTATCAAGAAAATACTTGTCAATTCCTTTAAATAGAATTTCGTTTAACCACAATTCTGCATTTCGTTTGTTTGAAGGAATGAATGCAACATTTTCTATTTCTACTGAATTAAACTGATTATCTTGGAAGTATGGATTTATGAGTTTTACTTTTCTGTTGAAAGACAGATTATCTTGATTGAAGTTTGATAAAACAACTTTTTTGTTTTCTTCAAATTCATACTCTTTTGAGTTAGTAAGCAATTCTTCTTTTAAGTCGTGTTCGTTAGTTTCAAAAGAAGATTGAAAAAGTGTTTGTTTATCTTTTAATATTCTGAGAAAACTTTCATCATTTGACGATTGAATTTCCAAAAAACAGTCCATAGGGTTTAATAGAAAACATTTGCTTTCTATTTCTTCAAGAAGTAACTCTTGATTATTCAATTTGATTTGTAAACTCTTGTATGCTGATATTTCTTGTGGCGTTCGTCTTTCCGATGATATTTTATTTCTATTGTCTTCTAATGTTTTTGATTTTTCAATTTTCAAAATATGATAAGGAATAAAACCATCATCAAACATCTTTTTGCTGATATAAACATCATATAACCCTTTTTCACCAACCCAATAAGATTTATCTATTGCACTTTGTTCGCCAAGTTCTGTAAGAGAATATGAGCTAAAACTTCCATATTCTTCTTCATATAAATATCCTTGTTTCGCTAATCTTTTAAGTAAATTTTCACAAGCTCTTTCTGGTAAAATGGGAAGCAAATTTGTTTTTAACGAAATCACATCTATTTCACCTTGCTCTTGTGCAAGAATTAAAACTGCAATAAAAGGGCTTTGCTTTGTTTTTTCTTTCAAAGCAAGTTCTACTTGATATATTTCTACTTGTTCTACTTTTCTTAATGTTATCATTTTTCGTAACGGATAATTGATTCAAAATTTGTTGCTAAATCTCGCATCGCTTTCAGCTTAGCACTTTTCTTAAACCATTCTTTGTTACCAAACAAAACAAGTTTAAATCTTGCCCTTGTCAATGCTACGTTTAAACGGTTTGGACTATTGAAATGTGCGTCTCTTGTGAATTTTGTAAAACTCAGAAAAACTAAATCAGCTTCTTGACCTTGAAATTTATCAACTGTATAAAGAAAAATATCAGTGTTGTCTTTATAGAACTTTGAAAAATTGCTTTGTTTCGTGATTTTTCTAATACGTTTTCTTAGCTCCGTTTCTTGGTTCAAGTAAAATGTCAAAACCGCTACTTCGTAGTGTTCTCCGTTGGGTTTTGAATTGTTTTTTGCCCACTCTAAAAACTTCAAAAGTTCTTTTTCAATGTCATTTAATT
>CAZHPL010000118.1:4209-9394 GCA_964534495.1 uncultured Lishizhenia sp. | reverse complement strand
CTAACGCTATAACCATCTGATTTTAATTGATCTGAGATAACTAGCCCCAAATTCAAATCATCTTCTGCAAGTAATACTTTTATCTTCATGGGAATTATGTATGGCCCAAAAATACCGAGAGCTTTGGAAATTTCCAAAGCTCTCGGCAATCAACCTAACCTACTACTACTGCAACAAAGTTACATTAAAGCTTATAACAAACCATGCACACTTATGTTCAATTTTGAAGAAATAACATTTTTTAATGATTAAAGGAATTTTAATCTTTTAATGAATATTCTTTAAACATATAAGAAACCGTATCTTTGATAAAAAAAACAATGGCTTTAATTTTTGTTGTTGACGACGAAGACGACATCCGTGAATTATTAAAATACAATTTAGAAAAGGAAGGTCACCAAGTAACGATCATGGAAAATGGGTTGCAGTGCTTGGAAGCTGTCAAGAATAATAAGCCGGATTTGATTTTGCTTGATGTAATGATGCCAGGAATGGACGGAATCGAAGTCTGCGAACAATTGAAACAAAATCAAGAAAACAATGCAATATTGATTTGCTTTTTGACTGCAAGAAGCGAAGATTATAGTCAAATTGCAGGTTTAGAAGCTGGAGGAGATGATTATGTAGCAAAACCCGTTCGCCCAAAAGTACTGATGAGCAGAGTGAACGCTCTTTTACGTAGAAAAGAAATTGCAAAGCCTGTCGAAAAACCACAAACTACAGATTTAGTTATTAATCGCGAAAAATATCTAATCGAAAAGGACGGAAAGGAAATTCAACTTCCAAGAAAAGAATTTGAATTACTGGCACTTTTGGCTTCGCGCCCTAATTTTGTTTTCAAACGTGAGGTCATTTTGGAAAAAGTTTGGGGAACGGATATCATTGTCGGTGACAGAACCATTGACGTTCATATTCGCAAATTGAGAGAAAAAATTGGTGATCAATACATTTCAACGGTGAAAGGAATTGGTTACAAATTCAATGAATGATTTTTGGAACGATAATTGTCCATTGAAGCCTGCAAAATAGAAATTAGTAAATACCCAATGGTATGAAAAAGATAGCTTTACTTGGTTTTTTAGTGTTGATCGTTAACAATACAAAAGCGCAAGATTCGACCATGATTAACGATTTGCATTCCACTTTGACTAGCTGGGATCCCGTTCGCGGAGAGTGGTTGCATTCGTCTTTGCTAGCAATCGCCAATAATCAGGCAATACCCGATAGAACCTTTCCTGAGGAATTTACGCCGTATGAAATGCTCACAATGGTACCATTGGAAACAAGAAGAGGACTTTCCGATCGCATTTCGTCTGTAAACGGGAGAAATACAAATGCTCAACTGAATCGTTTAGACATGCTTTTTAAGCACTCTTTTTGTCAAAGTGTAATGGGAAGAAGCTTCGGAGATCCACACATCGGCTCTTTCGATAATGCTTCTTACTCGTTTCAAACGGTTGGTGAATTTGTTTTAAGTAAATCTTCTCTTGGACATTTTGAAGTACAAGCAAGACAGAAACCACAAGGAGAAAGTTTTTCGTTAAATACAGCTGTCGCCATGAATGTTGGAGGCGATCGATTGTGTTTTTATGCCAATGAAAAACCAGATTTTGACCGAAATCCATTTCGATTGAATGGTCAACCTGTTCAATTAATGGGACGAACCTATTTTTTACCGCATGGAGGAACGCTTCGTTTGGAAGGTAAAAATTATATTGTTGCTTGGCCAACGGGTGAACAAGTAATCATGGATAGAAACATGAATGCAACAACAGGTTTTACGAATGTTACGGTTCGAATTTTTCCATGTGATAATGGTGTGTATGAAGGTGTTTTTGGAAATGCGAACGGTTCACAAATGGATGATTTTAATGGACGAGGAGGAATTACATCGTCTCAATCTGTTTTTGCAGGTAATTTTGGAACGGGTGCATCTACAGCAAGCTCAATGGCTGAACAAGAATACCTCAACTTCCTAACCAAGGATTTCGCTGAAAACTGGAGAGTTAACGACCAAAATACACTTTTCGATTATGCACCAGGTGAAACTACTTCATCTTTTACGGACCGTACTTTTCCGCGAGTTCATTACACATTAAATAATTTAACTGCGGCGCAACAAGCAGCAGGTAGAAGACGTTGTGAGCAAATGGGCGTTTCATTGAACGAAATGAATGGTTGTATCTATGATCATGGATTTTTGAATATTCAACCCAATCCGATTCCAAGTCCAACGATTCCAACGCAAGGAGTTGTTTTAAAGAAGATTGAGCATCCAAGTGTTCAAAATAATTTACAAGAGTTCATGCAAAATGGGGGAGGAGCACATCCACAACCAATTGTAAAACCCAATATGACTCCGAACGGAGATACAGATACCGCTACGAAAGTTCAACATCCTACGATTAATCCAAATATTCAAACAGTCGATAAACCAGAAACATCACCAATTTCAAAGCCGCATATTCAGATAAATGCTCCTTCACACAATGTTCCAGTAACAACACCAGCAACACCCAAACCTTCTGTGTCTCCTTCCATAGGGAAACCCATAAAAATTGGAAAAGGCTAGAATTTTATGAGTTTAGTGGTCCATTGTTCGTTGCTTGAATGGTCTATTTTCAAGATGTAAACTCCACTTTTTAGCGTAGAAACGTCAATTGTTTCATGGGATTTTCCTTCAAATACTTTTTGACCAGAAATATCCCAACAAGTAAATTGAACCGCTTGTTCTGATTCCAAAACAAAAGTGCTTTCCAATATAGAATTGTATTTAAATGGATTTGACGCTAGTTGATTTAGACTTGCATTTGGACAACTTTTCGTTTTCAGAAAATCCCAAATAACTTGCGGTGAATAAAAATCCATATTAACAGTTCCAACACCACCAACCCACGTATTTATTCCTGGCCATTGGTGTCCACCCGCATTTACACGAATGTGTTCCAAAGCACTTTGTGAGCAATTGTGATAGGTAATATCATCGGCAGTTGATACATCCAAAAGATTATTGTTTGGCATGGAAACCGTTGTCGGATCGTTCGTGCATCCAAGAAAACTTCTCCATTTTTCCAATGTCGCTTCCACAGAAACACCCGTTGCAGGCCCTCCAATATACGGAACAACCGCATCGCCTGTACCATGTATGTGTAAAACTGATGTGTGATAATGAGGCGCGCAATTGGCATAGGTTGTGTCGCTCATGTTTCCTGAAACGGTAGCAATTGCGGCAAAGCATTCATTCGATTCACAGGCCATTTTATGACTCATAAAACCTCCATTCGAAAAACCACTCAAGTATTGTCGCATCGGGTCAGTTCCAAAATTATCACGGAAATAATGAACGAGTTTTTCAATGAATCCTTTATCATCTGCTGTTGAAACAGAAACATTCATATTCGCATTCCAAGCATTATTGATTCCACTCGGATAACACACGATAAATTTATTGTCTTCCGCAATTGCATTGAATGCAGTAATATCCATCACGCCCGAACCTGTTTGTGTTAGTCCATGCAAAACAATTAACAAAGGCAATTGCTGACCTTGTGTCCAATCTGTTGGAACATAATAGTTATAAGTTCTATCAATTCCATCGTGATTCATAGTGGCTAGTACTTGGCTTTCTGCTCTAAAAAAAGATAGAAAAGCTAGAATAAAGAAGATGTTTTTCATAAATTTAGAAATAAAGTCAGAAACTTTCTGTCATTACAATAATACAAAAAAAGGCAGTAACCTTGTGAGCCACTGCCTGTCAACGTTTGATAAGAGAGAATTAACGTTTAATGAATTGTATGCTTTTTGAACCAATTTTAACGACATAAAAGCCAATTGACCAAGATGAAGCATCAATTGTAGTATGAACGCTAGTTTTTCCAGAACTAACAACTTTTCCAGTAATATCTGTAATTATATAAGCTTCTCCAGCTGTGCCATCCATATTTAATTTTTCTGAAACAGGGTTAGGATAAACAGTGAAATCAATGTTGTTTTCGCCAATACCTGCTAAAGAGTATTCCACTTTGTCATTGGCAATTAAGTACTTTGGCCCAGTTTTTTGTGAACAATAAACTTGTAATGTAATCGTGTATGTTCCATTCCCCTTCGGGAAATTATAAGTGTCTGTTACAAAAATCGAATCTCCAGTGGAAGTAAAAATCACCCAAGTTACGTATGTTGAATTTGATCCACTTTGAAGTGAAATGACATTTGCGCTGTCCACGGTATTGTAATCGAATGTGCAATTTGAAAGCCAGTTACCGTCCACATTTCCGATGACAGTCGAATCATTTCCAACGTTACCATTCAGAATAATAGTGTCTCCAGGCGTTGCGCCATTGTTTGTTACTGAGCCAACAACTGAAGTTGAACATCCTGAATTGTCAATAACGGAAACAGTGTATGTTCCTGTACAAAGTCCAGTTAGATAAGGACCATTGTTTAAGTTATTTCCTTGATAAGTATAAGGAGGAACGCCACCAACAACGGAAATGGTCATCGTACCTGTACAAGCATTTGGATCTGTTGCCGTAGTTGTAGCGGTTGCAAAGAATCCATTGCAAGGATTTCCGGAGGTACTATCAGCGGTTGAAAAGTAAACATTTGTTGCGCAACCATTTGCATCAGTAACTGAAACAGAATATTGTCCAGCACAAAGATTAGTAGCTGTATTAGAAGTCAACATTCCTTGGTTTGACCAACTAAATGTGTAAGGCGCTGAACCTCCATTAGGCAAAATTGTTGCTGAACCATCGCAAGCTGCAGGTGCACTTGTTACAGTAACATTTGCAGTTGCATAAAAATTAGCACATGGATTGGATGTTCCGGCTGCAATTGTAAAAGTGTAAGATACGTTTGCTCCTTGTCCGTTAGAAACTACAACCGAATAAGTTCCAGCACATAAATTCCCAAGATAAGTCCCGCCATTTTGAATCGTTCCATTCGATCCATTCCAGGAAATAACTGTTGCCGTTGAGTCTGTCAAATAAGCACTTCCATCACAAACGTTTGGTCCACTTGTGTTGTTTGTATTCACTTGCGAAAATGCTGTAAAACCGAAAATTACAGCAAAAAAGAATAGTAGTTTTTTCATAGGTTTTTTGTTTTGATTGACGAATGTAACCATAAAATAGTTGCTAATTAATAATTCCTTTTCATTGAACTCAAGTGCTTTGACTAACTTTGA
>CAZHPL010000118.1:0-4199 GCA_964534495.1 uncultured Lishizhenia sp. | reverse complement strand
TTCACTTGTATACTCAAGGGTACACAGATGACTCTTTGACTAACTTTGAGTTATTAATTTTTCAAAAAGACATGATGAAATCGATTCTTTTTTTGCTTTTAGTGCTATCCATAACGGTAAATGCACAGCGAAATAAACCGCCCAAACTAGTTGTTGGTATTGTTATTGACCAAATGTGCTATGAATATTTGTATCGCTATCAACAGCATTTTACAGATGGTGGATTCAATCGGTTTTTACTAAAAGGAGCCAATTGTCGCAATACGCAATACAACTACATACCAACATTCACAGGACCTGGGCATGCTTCCATTTACACTGGTACAACACCCAGTAATCACGGGATTGTAGGCAATGAATGGTTCGATCGGAAATCGGGAAAGCCAATTAACTGCGTGCAAGACAAATCAGTTTCAACCGTTGGAAGTTCATCGACTGAAGGACAAACTTCTCCAGTGAATTTGAAAACGTACACCATAACCGACCAATTGAAAATGACGTATCCATCAGCAAAAGTGGTTTCTGTTTCGATTAAGGATCGTGGCGCGATTTTACCAGGAGGGCATTTAAGTGACGGATCGTATTGGTACGATTATTCTACAGGAACTTTTATCACGTCAACGTATTTTAAAAATGAACTTCCTGCTTGGTTGATTAATTTCAATAAAGTAAAAAACGCTACTACCTATACTAAAACGTGGGATTTATTATTACCAAAAAACCAATACCAAGCGAAGGATGAAAGTCCGTACGAACAAGTTTTGAGTGGAAAAAGTGCCGCTGTTTTTCCCTATGACTTCATTGCAATGGCAGGTGGTAAACCAAGTCCAAATCTATTTACCATTTCTCCTTTCGCTAATACTTTGTTGACGGATTTAGCGCTCGAAGCTGTTAATCAGGAAAAATTAGGAACGGACGCGCAAGCCGATATGCTGTGCGTGAGTTATTCAACGCCAGATATTGCTGGTCATTCATTTGGGCCATACTCTTTGGAAATGGAAGACATGTATTTCCGCCTTGACAGAGAATTAAAGCGTTTATTGGATGGACTTGAGTTGAAATTTGGCAAAGAGAACATTGTTGTTTTTCTTACCGCAGACCATGCTGTTGTTCCTGTACCTCAAATGTTAGTGGACAAAAAATTGCCAGGTGGATATTTATTCTTGGATAAGAAATTAGAAGAGTTGCGCCAACTTTGTGTTTCAACTTACAAGACAGATTTAATTGAAATCGAAGAAAATTTGAACATCTATTTGAAAAGAGATAAAATTGATTCGTTGCATTTGGATAAAAAGGAAATTGAAACCTTATTGCGCAAGAAAATCATGACGTGGGAAGGTGTTAAAGCTGTCTTTACCGCCGAAGAATTACAGGAAAGCACAGCCATGGATGATGAATGGAGAGACATGTCGCGAAAAGGTTTTGAATGGAATCGAAGTGGAGATTTACTGATTATTACGGAACCAGGTGTTTTACCTAAATCAAGTGATACGCCCACAGCACATAAAGGAACTTCGCATGGTTCTGCATTTAATTATGATACGCATGTTCCACTTTTATGGTATGGTGCAGGAATTCCTTCCAAGGATTTTTATCGCCCTATGCATACCATCGACATAGCACCCACATTAATTCACCTATTAAATTTGCAACGAACTGGCGCTATGACCGGTGAACCCATTATTGAAATTTTACAGAAATAAATGGAAAAGGATTTCTTTTTAAAACACTTAGGGCAAACAAACGGTTTTCCTTATTTGATTGAAGTTGAACGTGCGGAAGGAATTTATTTTTACGACAAAAACGGAAAGGCATACATGGATATGGTTGCTGGTGTTGCGGTAAACAACATTGGGCATCGGCATCCAAAAGTAGTGGAAGCACTAAAACAACAAATTGATAAACACTTGCATGTCATGGTGTATGGTGAGTTTGTACAAGATGCTCAAAATGAAATGGCGCGCAAACTCTTGTCTTTTTTGCCTGAAAAATTAAATTGTGTGTACACCGTTAATTCAGGTACAGAAGCCAATGAGGCTGCATTGAAATTAGTTAAGCGTGTGACGGGTCGAACAGAAATTGTTTCGTTCAGAGGCTCGTATCATGGAAGTACTCACGGTTCAATGAGTGTTTCAGGAAATGAAGTAAAGAAATTACCTTCCAGGCCATTATTACCAGATGTTCGGTTTTTACTGCATAATGACACGGAGCAATTATGTCAAATCACAGAGAAAACAGCGGGAGTTATTATTGAAACTGTTCAAGGCGATGCAGGCGTGCGAGTTCCAGAAAAATCCTTTTTAAAAGCACTTCGCCAACGTTGTGATGAGGTAGGAGCACTATTGATTTTTGATGAAATTCAATGTGGAATGGGACGAACAGGTAAAATGTTTGCTTTCGAACACTTTGAAGTTGTTCCTGATGTATTGACACTTGGTAAAGCTTTAGGCGGAGGAATGCCTATTGGAGCTTTTGTTGCCAATCAAAAACACATGCACGAATTGACCTATAATCCTGCCTTGGGACATATAACAACTTTTGGTGGACATCCAGTAGTTTGTGCAGCAGCAGCAGCTTGTTTGGATGTCTTTGAAAATGAAATTAATTTCTCGGAAGTCGAACGATTAGGTGAGAAATTAGCACGTTTTGTCGGTGCTCACAAAGATATTTTGGAAGTAAGAAGAATAGGGATGATGTTCGCTTTCGACATGGAATCTTCGGATCGAGTTGCCAAAGTAGTAGAGAAATGCCTTGAAAAAGGGTTATTGACATTTTGGTTTTTATCGCACCCGTATAGTTTCCGACTTTCACCGCCTTTGAACATAACGGAAAACGAAATCAATAAAGCAGCGAAATTGATTTTTGAGGCAATCGATGAAACATCTGATAATTAAACAAAATTTAACTGATTTAAACACTAAATTTGCAGCTTGATTTTAAAACATGAAGGTAACCGAGCATATTAAAGAGGCTGAAGGCAAAACACTTTTCTCATTTGAGATTTTGCCACCATTAAAAGGGAAGGGAATTGAATCTTTGTATGAAGGTATTGACCCCTTGATGGAATTTGGGCCTAAATTTATAAATGTGACTTACCATCGCGAGGAATATGTGTATATCGAACGCGAAAATGGTTTACTAGAGAAAAAGTCTACACGCAAACGTCCTGGTACAGTTGGAATTTGTGCGGCATTAATGCATAAATACAATGTGGATGCCGTTCCTCATTTGATTTGTGGTGGCTTTACCCGTGAGGAAACGGAAAATGCATTGATAGATTTACAGTTTTTGGGGATTGATAACGTGCTTGCTTTGAGAGGTGATTCAATTAAAACAGAAGCTAATTTCAAACCCGAACCACATGGTCATGCGTTTGCTGAAGAATTGATCGCACAAATTGCAGGAATGAATAAAGGTCAATACTTGGATGAAGAGTTTAGTCAGGAGCCAACCAATTTTTGTATTGGTGCTGCGGGCTATCCTGAAAAACATTTTGAGGCTATGAACCTTACGACGGATTTGGAATACCTGAAAAGAAAAGTTGATGCTGGTGCAGAATACATTGTAACACAAATGTTTTTTGACAATCAGAAGTATTTTCAGTTTGTAGAAGAATGTCGTAAAATGGGAATAAACGTTCCAATCATTCCGGGATTAAAGCCGATTAAAACGATGCAGCATATCCATTTTCTTCCAAAGTTTTTTCACATCGATTACCCGGTTGAGCTTTCTTCGGCCTTGTTAAAATGCAAGGACAACAAAGCGGTTGCACAAGTTGGTATAGAGTGGGGAATCCAACAATCCAAAGAACTGAAAGCGGCAGGTGTGCCTTGTATTCACTATTATTCCATGTCCAATTCTTCGTCGGTGAAAGCCATTGCGAAGGAAATATTTTAAGTATGAAAAAAATCATTTCGAGTGTTATTGTCCTTTTATTCGTAAGCTTGAGTTTTGCGCAAAGTGGACTTAAACTTACCAACGCCATTGTAATAGGACAATTTGACAAACCCGAAGATCGTTATGCTGTAGAAGTGACGTTGACTGAATTCTTGTCTCAAGCAAAAATCAAATCGCTTCCTTCGCTGAATATTCTCAAACAAGGTTCATCCTCTGCAATTTTAGGAAACGATACTTTGCAAAAACAAATGAAGGACAATGGTTATGACACGTACTTAGTGGTAAGTGTTCGCGGCTATGAC
>CAZHPL010000117.1:8651-9407 GCA_964534495.1 uncultured Lishizhenia sp. | reverse complement strand
GACCGCCATTTCCACCATTTCCACCATTCGCACCTGAAGTAGCAGCTGTTCCATTGGAACCATCTGCATAAAAAATAGGGCCAGAAGCATGATTTACAAAATTTCTTGCTGAAAATAAAATAATTCCACCGCCATTTCCTCCATTTCCTCCATTTCCTCCAGTAGCACCATTTGCACCATTTGTTCCATTGAGCGAATTTGCATTTCCAGCACCTCCGCCTCCGCCTCCTGCACCTGCTTTTCCATCACCACCGTTTCCATTTGCTCCAGCGCCTCCCATTATAAACACTGGGGGTTGACTATTCAAAATAGATTGATTGGTAGCAGGAGCGCCACTTCCATTTCCATATGCCAAACTTGGTTGACCCGGATTTCCAGTGTTTCCATAACTTCCGCCATTTCCACCACCATTGATACCTGTCAAAATTTGTATTCCGAAATTCCCACCGTTTTGACCACTTGATTGACCTGCCAATCCTCCAATGCCACCTTGACCTCCTGATCCTCCAATGCCACCATTTTGACCTTGAAATCCTTTTCCACTGACATCACATTTCCCACCTTGAAGAACGGTAAATTGATTTCCGACCATAAATGCCAAAACACCTCCAAGTCCAGTTGAATTATTGAAAGACTGACAAGTCAACACTCCTGAAGACGAAATCGTTAAATTATTATATTCAGGAACGGTAACCAATTGTACGTGATTTGAAAAATCATAGGAATGCGTTAAAGATGCGTTCAAATACAAGTTAT
>CAZHPL010000117.1:8330-8641 GCA_964534495.1 uncultured Lishizhenia sp. | reverse complement strand
ACTTGTAAAACTCCCTCTCGCCCATTCCCAAAGACCTGCATTTGGCCCATCCATTTGAATGATTAATACTCGTTGTTGGAATGAAAAAAAAGGCGTCGATGATAATTGAATTTGCGTTGCAAAACCTCCAATAACTTGATAGTAATTATTGACAACTGTATTGGCTGAAGTAACCGTCAAATCTCCAGAACTCGAATTACCGAACGGTTGTGAAAAAATGTAATTCGAAGAACAAAATAAAAAAAATGAAAGGAACAGAATTTGCCTTTTAAAAAGGTGCTTTTTCATAAAAAGTAGTTTTAAGTGTGCTA
>CAZHPL010000117.1:7087-8320 GCA_964534495.1 uncultured Lishizhenia sp. | reverse complement strand
TTATTTAAATATGTACAAGCATTAAGATTACATTTAAAGAATGCTGAAAAAAAAGGCACTGTTAAATTCACGAACAGTAGGTTCTAATTTGCGAAAAAACAAATATGACACTCAAAGATTCATAAAAACTAGAAAAAACAAAACTCGTTATATAACGGTATAAAAATTACTTAACATTAATCTTATTCGAACTTGTCAATTAGCCTTAATGAATGTAATTGTATTAAAAAATAATCACAATTTTGTAAACAGAATTACCTAACCTATAAAATCACAAGTCATGAAAACTACTGCTATTTCACTACTCCTACTGTTTTTTGCTTTTCCATATTTTGCTCAAACGCTAAAAATAAATCAACCACAATACATTGTAAAAGATCTAAAAAAAACCGAAATCACACAGTTTTTAGAACACGCAACTGAAGATGTGAGTGAAAAACTTAGATTGGAAGTTTTGGAATACTCCAATCCATCCTATTTTCCAATCTGTCTCCAAAAATCTACATTCACGCCACAAGAAGCTCAGGAAATTCAAAAAATTAATGCTATAGAATTTTTTCATGATGAAAAATACATTTTACTTCAAATCAATGACTTTGATAACGAAGATATTCCTATGAATTGTAAATCTAAAACCCCCACCTATTATATTGTAGGTGAAAGAAAAATAAATGCGATTTCTTTAATTGATGATGATGGTAAAACTGTTGAAGTTTATGATACGCTCAATCAATGTTATCACGATCAATTAATATTTAATGACAAAACAAAAATCGATGGGAAAGTGATTGGGAAATTGAATTTAAATGACTGGTTAAGCGAAAATTACACACAAGAGTTCCTTGGAGTAATTAAAAAATATGGAGTTGAAGTCAATTGGCCTGACGGAATGAAATCCAGCGAACTTAGAGAAAAAAACAAAGAGGAAATTGCAAAATTAAATGCGTTTCCGATGATGGGTATGTTGATGGAAGACAAAAAGATTTATGGAGTCGTATGGGTTCCTTATTCAAGAAATCAACATGTTGCTGAGAACCTACGTCCTAAAAACAAAGAAGGATTTTTTATGGCAATTGACATGAATTATTCTTCCGAAGAATCAGTGTATTCAATCGTTATTCCTCTTTCACATTTTAAATAAACACCTTTACCAAACGCGCTCTGAAATATGTACGGTTCCACGAAAATGCGCCACTAACTCATGGTTTTGGTTCGTTACTTTTACAGCGTATA
>CAZHPL010000117.1:2339-7077 GCA_964534495.1 uncultured Lishizhenia sp. | reverse complement strand
TCCCTGCCAGGCGGCCCATGGCCTGGGTAATACGTGAAATTTCTTCAGACGTGGCGGTCAAAAGATCTCCTTCGCTGACTTTTTTGAGGTGGGAAATCGTTGTTTCAATACTGACACATTGATGTCCATAGGAATTGGATGCAAAAGCCAAACACGAATCCGCGAGTGAATAAGTAATTCCTCCATGAGCGATAGAAAATCCATTTAACATGTCAGCTACAACTTCAGCTCGCAGCACACAAAAGCCTTTTTCAACTGTCACTACCTCAACTCCTAGCCATTTACTAAAAGCATCGTTTTGCATCATTCCAGCTACAATTTCAGCAGGACTTTTCATTATAACTCATTGAATGAAAACGCATTACCTAATCGTATTCCTTTTTCCGTTTGAATCAAATTACAACATTCATTGACGCTGTCGTGTTCCAAAAACAAAACGTATTCTTTTTCAGCGGCTTGTGTCAAAAACTTGCCCTTTTCTTCCAAAGTAATCATCGGTCGCGTGTCATACCCCATCACATACGGCAAAGGAATATGTCCTGTACTTGGTAGTAAATCCGCCATAAAAACAATGGTTTTTCCTTTATACTGTATATGCGGAATCATCATGCTTTCTGTATGTCCATCCACAAATAAAACATCCATTCCCGGTAAGGCATTCTGCGTAAAATCACCGTTTCGTTCAATAAAATGCAATTGTCCACTTTCTTGAATGGGTAAAATATTTTCAGCTAAAAACGAAGCTTTTTCACGTGCATTGGGTTGCGTTGCCCATTCCCAATGATTGGCTGTACTCCAATATTTCGCATTTGGAAAAGCCGTACGATAACCTGATTTATCATCGTTCCAATTCACTGCACCACCACAATGATCAAAGTGTAAATGCGTTAAAAACACATCCGTTATGTCGTTGGCATGAAAACCTAATTTCGCCAAATTCCCGTGCAAAGAATCGTTTCCATACATGTAGTAATGAGCGAAAAACTTCTCGCTTTGCTTGTCTCCAATCCCCGTATCAATAAGGATTAATCGGTTTCCGTCCTCGATTAACAAACTACGCATGGCCCATGAGCACATGTTATTTTCGTCTGCGGGGTTTGTTTTTTGCCAAAGCGTTTTCGGAACGACACCAAACATAGCGCCACCATCCAATTTAAAAAATCCTGTATTGAGTACGTGTAATTTCATGAGTGTTATTTTTTATTTTCTTCAACTTCCGCTGAAATTGTTAAGACTACCATTTTGGGATCGGTGTTTGCCACCACTGTAATTGTTTTGTTTTGCGGTCCTACTTGTGACGATTTTGGGTGAAAAACCACTTCGATTTTATCTTTTTTTCCAGGCATAATGGGATTCTCAGGCTTCAAAGGCATGGTGCAACCACAACTTGCAGAAACACTTTCAATTTCCAAGGGCTTTTTACCTGTATTTGTCACCCAGAAAACCGTTTCGTTATCCGTATCCGCTTTGATTTTACCGTAATTGTGCGACATTTTATCAAATTCCATGGACGTCATTTTCGCCTTTTCCTCTGCCAACCGCGCTTTTTCTTCTTTATCAATTTCAGCCAATTCTTTTTTAAGTTGTGCATCATTTTCCCCATTGGCAACAATGCTTGAAGTAACATCTTTGTCCGCACTTTCAGAAGACTGTGAACAGGAAACAAGTAAAACAAACGACAAGAAATAAACCGATTTTTTCATGTGGACTGCATTTTTTGTTAGCAGTGTGAAGGTAGGAAAAAAGTGGGGAAATTGAATTATTGCTCACCACAATTTAATAATGCCTCATTAAAAATCGAACCAAATCAGCTACTTACAAAGTACCAAGAATTGAGTGATGACATTTATTTTTTATTTGAAATACAGTAAATTATGTTTATTATTGCACTAATTAAGAATAATTACACAGCATTAATTAATAATTTTAACACAGCATTAAATAATAATACTCACACGACACCAAAAAATAATATTAACACAAAATCATGGCTACTCCCGGAGAAAAACTAGCAGTTTCATTAGAACTTTTGAGTGATTTACAAGCGCGAGGAACGATAGCAATAAAAGCAGATGAACTAAGCAGAGTGAACAGAGAACGGTTGGTTTCCAATGGTTTCATCAAAGAAGTAACACGGGGTTGGTACATTGCTTCACCCCATGACGAAAAAAGTGGTGATTCTACTTCTTGGTATACTTCATTTTGGGGATTTTGTGCTCGGTATTTAAACGACCGCTACGAAGATGACTATTGCATTTCTGCCGAACAATCATTGCTGATTCACGCTGGAAACACTTCCGTTCCTCAACAATTAATTATTCGTTCTACAAAAGGTAACAATACGCCAACACAGTTGCTCTTTAATACCTCATTGTTTGTTATGAAGTCAACTTTACCCGAAAAGGCGGATATTGAGATAAAAAATGGGATTCGTATCGTTAACTTAGCTAATGCAATCATTCGTTCACAGCCTTCAATTTTTCGCTCCAATCCAACAGATGTTCGAACAGCTTTATTACTGATTCACGACGCATCTGAATTATTAGCCATTTTATTAAATGGTGGGCATTCACTAATTGCAGGAAGATTAGCGGGGGCTTATCGTAATTTAGGACAAGATAAAATAGCCGATACACTATTAAAGACGATGAAAGCTGCGGGTTATGATATTCGAGAAACAGATCCATTTAATGAAGAAACAGCAATTACATTGAATTTTCGTGAAAAATCACCTCATATAAATCGGATTCGTATTATGTGGCACGAAATGCGAAAAGAAATTATCCCCATTTTCCCTACTCCCATCGGAATTCCTCAAAACTCAAAAGAATATCTTCAAAAAATCGAAGAGATGTATGTTACTGATGCGTATCATTCATTATCTATCGAAAGGTATCAAGTAAGTCCTGCACTCATTGAACGTGTTCGTTCAGGTACGTGGAATGCAAAAGAAAACGAAGCGGATAGAAAGCAAAGGGATGCAATGGCAGCTCGTGGATATTGGCAAGCATTTAACACAGTAAAAGAAAGTATAAAATTCGTATTAAAAGGAGAAAATGCAGGTCTAGTTGCCGATAAAACACATGGAGATTGGTACCGCGAATTATTTGCTCCAAGCGTGAATGCTGGCATCTTAAAACCAAGCGATTTAGCAGGATACCGAACCCATCAAGTATATATAGGAGGGTCAAAACACACACCAGTTAACAAAGATGGTGTTAGAGATGTTATGCCTTTACTTTTTGAGCTGCTTCAAAACGAAGAACATGCTGGAGTTAGAGCGGTAATGGGACATTTCATTTTTGTTTTCATACATCCATACATGGACGGTAACGGAAGAATGGGACGCTTTTTAATGAATGTTATGTTGGCTTCAGGTGGTTACCCTTGGACGGTGATTCCTGTTGAAGATAGAAATCGTTATATGGAAACTTTGGAAGTCGCCAGCGTTGAACAAGACATCAAACCCTTTGCTACTTTTATTGCTTGGCTTGTTGAAAACGGAATTAAAGGAGAACCTGTAGCGGCAATTCTCTAATTTTTTCCTTAACCCCATTTCTCCCAATTAATCGTAAATTCGCATTTCAATTCAAAACGTATGTATTCTTTCATTTTTTGGTTTTCCCTCGTTGGTGTCCTCTTTCTTTCTTTTGGTTTGCTTTTGATTTTTGGTATTCTCCGCAAAAACATCAACATGATTATCATAGCCAATGTCTTGTTTTTTGGAGGTGTAGCCGCTTCCATTTATACCGCTTATTTGGCAGCCGACAAAGCTTATGACAAAATCGCAGCGAATTTCCGCTCTCGTTCAGGAATTGAAATATACACCGCACTTTTTGGTAAACCTAAAACCGATTGTATCAAAATCACAGGCAGAAAAGATCAATTGGTTCCTAGAGTAGATTACGCGATTTACCTCAAATTTGATTGGTGCAAAGAAGAATGTGAGCGCGTATTACAATTGAATCCCTACGAATCGGTTAAAATGGGTGCCAACGAAATGAGAGACAAGGAACTTTTCAATTGGAAAGACATGGGAGATAGCGTTTATTGTTATCGTAACAAAAGAGGAGATTACGCCAACGACCAATACATCTACATCTCTGAAGACAGCACCAAAGCGTATGTCGTAGATATTTGGGAATAGTAACAAAAGTTACATGTATTTTCATGTTATCTAAGTAGAATTGTGAAAATTTAGTGAAATGAAACAACTCCTACTTGCCCTATTATTGACAAGTTCAATACAATTACTTGCTCAATCAAACGATTTCAGTGTTTATATTGAACCCTACACCATTCCGAATGTTGGTGGAATACAATCATTTGCACATGGTCAATACGATGGAAAATGGTTGATTATTGGTGGACGATTAGATGGTTTACATAGACGTCAACCTTTTGCATCGTTTGATGTAGCTGGAAATAATAATCAGTTGATTGTAATTGATCCTCAAACAAAACAAAAATGGACAGCCCCATTAAGTAGTTTATCAGTTGATTTACAAGAACAACTAAGCTCAACAAATATGGAATACCACCAAGATGGCAATTATTTATACTTAATTGGTGGTTACGGATACAATACTGCGACAGCAGCTAGAAAAACGTTTGAATTTATGACAGCTGTTGATGTTCCTAATTTAATTCAGGCTATTCAAAACAATCTACCAATAACCACTTTTTTCAGACAAATTTCAAATCCTTTATTCGCAGTAACAGGTGGGCATTTAAAAAA
>CAZHPL010000117.1:0-2329 GCA_964534495.1 uncultured Lishizhenia sp. | reverse complement strand
GGTGGAAACCGATTCGACGGAAATTATAATCCAATGGGAAATCCAACCTACACCCAAGTTTACACCAATGCTGTTCATCGATTCACTATATTCGATAATGGAACAGATTTGTCTATTCAATCTTTAAGTTCGCATGTTGATGCAGCTCAATTACACCGACGAGATTATAATTGTGTTTCACAAATTTTGCCCACAGGAGAGGAAGCCTTGACCTTGTTTTCAGGTGTTTTTCAAACAACTGCTGATTTACCCTTTTTAAATGCAGTATCAGTAGATAGTACTCAATACTATGTAGAAAGCAATTTTCAACAATTCTACAACCATTATCATTGTGCCGTATTGCCTTTGTATGATGAAACTACTGCTCAAATGCATACATTATTTTTTGGAGGAATTGCGCAATATTATGATAGTTTAGGTATATTGGTACAAGATAACAATGTCCCTTTTGTCAAAACAATCGCAAAAGTCACAAGGGAAGCTAATGGTCAAATGGCTGAATACAAATTGCCTGTTGAAATGCCAACATTTTTGGGTGCAGGAGCTGAGTTCTTTCTTGACACATCCATTCAAACTTTTGGAAACGAAGTGGTTAAACTTAATCAATTTACTAATGACACCAATTTCGTGGGATACATTTACGGAGGTATCAACAGTACAGCAAAAAATATTTTCACCATTAATACAGGTGTAGAAAGTTCTGCAAGCAGCCAATTGTTTAAAGTTTACATTGTAAAAAATGAACTTGCAATTTCTGAGTTAAACCCCAATAGCAATAGTCCGCTAAAAATGCTCGTTTTTCCAAATCCAAATGATGGGCGTTTTTCAGTGTCATTTCAATTAGATAAACCTGTAAAAACAGTACTGACCTTAACCGATGTAAATGGAAAAATCATTGAACAAACGGAATTAAAAGGACTGAAAACAGGAGAAAACACAATAGAAAGAAAATTAAATACGCATCGTTTAAGTTCTTTGTTTTTTGTTACTTTGGAGGCAGGATCTCAAAAGCTAACACAAAAAGTCATTTTGGCTGATGAATAAAACGATACTTGAACTCATTGATATAAATCGTAAAAAACCTTCTTTTCAGGAGCACTACACACTTTTTGTTGAACACCCTGAATGGATTCCAGATTTATGGGAAACAGTAAAAAGTGATTTGCCTCATCCCTACCCAGAATATGCCGCTTGGTGGTGGTTGCATCTTGGCTTAAAGCATCCTGAAAAAGTGATGGATTACCAACAAAGCATGCTGGATTTAATGCTTATAGACGAAAATCAGAGCGTGTTGCGAAGTGTTGTTCGCGTCTTGTCCACACTCCCCTATTCTACATACAAAGAGAGTGAATGTTTTGAGCGACTTCTGTCTTTTGTTGAAAAGGAAACTAACAAAGTAGCCTTGCAGGTTTATGCTCTGTATACGCTTGTTGGGTATGTGCAACGGTACCCAGAATTGAAATCAGAAATTGAAACCTTATTGGAATTTAAAGAAGAATTAGGACTACAACCAGCTATGAAAGTTGGTATTCGAAACTTCAGAAAAGCTGTAAAAAACCTTTAGAAGAAGACTTTTTTTGATTTTATCGCCAAAATTGGATATTTCAACGCATCCAACAAAAGTTAGTATTGAAATCAGCGTCTATTAATCAAAACGAATTGTTTAACTTAATTCCAAGACAATGAAAAAGCACAGATTCATTTTGATTTTATTTGTTCTAATGAACAGTATTTCCTTTTCATAACATCGTCCCGATCATCCTGAACAGGGAAAACCCAATCCAAAAGAACAAATAGAACACGTAAAGAAGGACATTATTAGTCCGCTAAAATTAACAACTGAAAAGGAAAAGAAAGTAACTGAAATTTTCAAGAATTTCCTTTCAGAAATGGACAAAAAGCACGAAGCAGGCAAACATCCTGACAAAAGTGAAATGGACAAACTTGTAGCAAAACGCGATGAAGAATTAAAGAAAATTCTTTCAACAGATGAGTTTAAAAAACTGAAAGAATTAGAAAAAGAGCATCGTCCAAAAGAACCTCGTCCATGAAAACCAAAATAGCACTTGGATGCGTTTTTATCATTGCTTTGCTGTATCGGTTTTGGGTAGATTTCAATGGCGAATTTCTTCCTGGAATTAATGGAGGCTATTATCCACTTCAAGTACGTTGCATTCTCGAGAGTGGAAAACTTGGGTTTCCTGACTTTCCATTTTTGTTTTATCTAGACGCAGCAATAGTAAAATCACTAACTTTCATTGGATTTGAACAAAGCGACGACTTAATATTAGCTGTTGTAAAAAGTATTGATGCCATTAGTTTACCGCTC
>CAZHPL010000116.1:7743-9477 GCA_964534495.1 uncultured Lishizhenia sp. | reverse complement strand
TTGTTCACTTCCTGAACAGATGTGCCGCTACCATTCGCAATTCTTGTTTTGCGTGATGTATTCAATAAGCCTGGATTCGCTCTTTCTTTTGGTGTCATGGACAGAATAATTGCCTCAATTCCTTTGAAAGCATCATCCGGAACGTCAACGTCTTTCATGGCTTTTCCCATTCCTGGAATCATTCCCATCAAGTCTTTGACGTTACCCATTTTCTTAATTTGTTGCAATTGCGACAAGAAATCATTGAAATCAAATTGATCTTTCATGATTTTCTTTTGGAGCTTTCGTGCTTCTTCTTCGTTGAATTGCTCTTGTGCTCTTTCAACCAAGGAAACAACGTCTCCCATACCCAAAATACGGTCAGCCATACGAGAAGGGTAGAACACATCCAAGGCGTCCATTTTCTCTCCTGTACCTACAAACTTGATGGGTTTGTTTACAATTGCTTTAATCGATAAAGCAGCTCCACCTCGTGTATCACCATCTAATTTCGTTAATACAACACCATCAAAATTGATGCGCTCGTTGAAAGCTTTTGCCGTATTTACTGCATCCTGACCCGTCATAGAGTCTACAACGAACAACGTTTCTGTCGGTTGAATCGCTTGCTTAACGCGTGCAATTTCATCCATCATTTGTTCATCAACAGCCAAACGACCCGCCGTATCGACAATGACAACACTAAAAGATTTACTTTTTGCATATTGAATCGCAGCAGTTGCAATGCTTACTGGATCTTTACTTTCTTTGTCGGAATAAACTTCAATATTGAGTTGTTCACCCAAAACGTGTAATTGGTCAATCGCAGCTGGACGGTAAACATCACAAGCAACTAATAATACTTTTTTGCCTTTTTTAGAGGTTAAGTAACTTCCTAATTTACCAGTGAATGTCGTTTTACCCGAACCTTGCAAACCTGACATTAAAATAACAGCAGGATTTCCTTTGATGTTAATCTCAGATTCGTTTCCTCCCATTAATTCTACCAACTCTTCGTGGCAGATTTTAATCATCAACTGACCCGGAGAAACGGATTTTAATACATCACGTCCAAGCGCTTTTTCTTTAACTGTGTTTGTAAAGTTTTTGGCCGTATTAAAGTTAACGTCGGCATCGAGTAAAGCTCTTCGTACTTCTTTTAGTGTTTCTGCAACATTAATTTCGGTGATTTGCCCTTGACCTTTAAGGACTCTGAATGCGCGTTCAAACTTGTCGGTTAGATTTTCAAACATAAGCTAAAAAATGGTTTGCAAAGGTATTGATTTTGACAGGAAACAAAACAAAAATGATGCTTAAAATCCAAGACTTTCAAACACTAACTTTTTTTAACGCCAAAAAAACACGGAAAGCTTTCACTTGAACGTAATTTTGAACAAATATTCAAAAATGGCTTTAACTGCATTAATTACAGGTGCTTCCAGTGGAATTGGAAAAGAATTGGCTCGCATTCACGCATCGAAAGGTGGTGATGTTGTGTTGGTTGCAAGAAGGGAAACAGAATTGAGGGCGCTAAAACGTGAATTAGAACACGATTACAAAGTGCAGGTTCATATTTTTCCATGTGATTTATCGACACCAAATGCAGCACAAGAAGTGTATGCTTTTTGTCAAACAAATGAAATCAAAGTTGATTACCTTATGAATAATGCAGGTTTTGGTGGACAAGGGAATTTTGTGGATCGTCCATTGGAGAAAGATTTGTAAATTCCAATTCGCCTTCGTAATTAAATTTGC
>CAZHPL010000116.1:3742-7732 GCA_964534495.1 uncultured Lishizhenia sp. | reverse complement strand
GGCGTTGACGCATTTGTTTTTACAGGACATGAAAAAACGAGGTTCTGGGAAAATTCTCAATACTGCGAGCACTGCAGGTTTTTTGTCTGGACCTTTACAAGCAACCTATTTTGCGACAAAAGCATTTGTGGTTTCCTTTTCACAAAGCATTGCTCATGAATTGAAACCGTATAACATTTCTGTAACAGCGCTTTGTCCTGGACCAGTGAAAACAGAATTTGAAAAAGTCGCTGGATTTGAAGGCGGAGGAATGTTTGACAAGGCAGCAACAGCACATCAAACCGCTTTGAAAGGGTATAACGCCATGTTGAAAGGCAAATCAGTGATTATTTCCGATAGACAAATTGGCTTTTTGATTCGATTTGTATTGCCTTTTTTACCCGCTCGATTTTTAGCTTCTACTGTTCAGAAACTTCAAACCTTACCTGACAAAAAATAAGTTGAGTATACGTTATGCAGATTTTAAATTATAACTTTGCCACATGACATTTATTCCACTTTTCTTAAACGATGTTTCCGGTTCGGAGATATTTCTAATTATGTTGGTGGTGTTGATGTTTTTTGGTTCCAAAAGTATTCCAGGAATTGCGAAAACGCTTGGAAAAACCATGTATGAAATCCGTAACGCGTCCTCTGAACTTCAAAACGAAATTAAAAAATCGGGAGTTGACATTCAAAAAGACATGAATATTTCAAGCCTGTTAAAGGATTCAGCTGAAGAAATTGCGCAACCCATGGATCAAATGTTTTCCGATATTGACAACACGGTTCATTATGGAAGTGTAAATCCAGTCAAACCTACTGCGGGAAATCCAGTTGATGCTCTTGAAGAAAATCCAGAAGCCACCGTTGAAACTACTGCAATTGAAGCTGAAAGCGAAGAGGAAGTGGCTCTCACTATTCCTGAAGCTCCAGAAGCTATTGTTTCGAAAACTGAAGAAAACCAAACCCCACAAGCATGATTCAAGTTGGTATCATTATGGGCAGTGCATCCGATTTACCGGTAATGCAGGCTGCAAAAGATTTTTTGGATGAAATGGGAATTACATCTGAAATGAAAATCGTTTCTGCGCATCGCACACCCGAATTAATGGTCGAATATGCTAAATCAGCAGCTGGAAGAGGTTTGAAAGTAATTATCGCAGGCGCTGGTGGTGCTGCTCATTTACCAGGAATGACCGCTTCGATGACTTCTCTACCTGTTATTGGTGTTCCTGTCAAATCATCCAATTCAATTGACGGTTGGGATTCTATACTTTCTATTTTACAAATGCCCAATGGAATTCCAGTAGCCACTGTTGCGTTAAATGCCGCAAAAAACGCAGGGATTTTAGCCGCTCGCATTATTGGAAGTCATGATGCTTTGATTCAAGCAAAGTTGGATGCTTATGCGGAATCGATGAAGCAGACTGTTCTTGAAAGTGGTCGAAATATCGGTTAATCTTCGTATAATAAATACTTTTTTCTCGTTACTTTAAACGAATCCAAGTCGGGTTTCCAGGTGCTTCGAATACTATCTTCTCCAATACAAGCGTGGATTTGATTACGCAATTCACTGTTTCCTGCCAATTTGTCAAAGAAAGAGTTTTGGTCAATAAAAACGGATGAGTCCGTCAATAAGTAATTAGCATTTAGGATATATTCTAGGTTTAATTTGTTCAATCGAATATTCTTTGTATTACCTAAATCATAACCGTTGCATTTTTCATTCAATCGTGGTGGGTTTTTAGCACCTGGTAATGAAGCCGGAGTAAAAGCGTAGCCTGTTTCTGGAAACTTTGGATGTCCGTACATTTCAAAAGGACGTTCTGTTCCTCTTCCTAAACTTACTGTCGTGGCTTCAAATAAACACAAACTCGGGTACAAGGCAATTGCGCAATCCGTTTTTAAGTTTGGTGAAGGAGAGATAGGCAATGAATAAAAAGATTGGTGCGTATAGTATTTACAAGGAATAACCCAAAGATTGCATTCAATGCCACAATCCAACCAATGTTCTCCATTAATCATTAATGCATATTCGCCTATTGTCATACCGTAAACAATTGGAACAGGGTCCATGCCGACAAATGATTTGAATTCTGGTTTCAAAACTGGACCATCAATATAATGTGCATTCGGATTAGGTCGATCCAATACAATCACACGTTTTCCTTGTTCTGCGCATGCTTCCATAACATAATGCAGCGTTGATATATAGGTGTAAAATCGAACTCCTACATCTTGTAAATCGAATAAAATCACATCTACGTCACTCAATTGTTCAGGCGTTGGTTTTTTGTTGTTTCCATACAAGGAAATAATGGGTAATCCTGTTTTAGCATCGTTAGTACTATTCACTTTTTCGCCTGCATCAGCTAATCCTCGAAAACCATGTTCGGGTGAAAATACTTTTACAACATTGATTTTTAAAGCCAATAAAGTATCCACGAGATGCGATTGTTTCACCATTGATGTTTGATTTCCAACAACAGCAACACGTTTATCTTTCAATGAATCCAATACCAAATACAATCGCTCACTTCCCGTCATGATGCGGTTTTTGCGGCCAATGTATTCATGTTGATTTCGCAATATTATTGAATCATCTTCCAAAACTAATGTTTCAGAGATTGTTTTATTATTTCTAGAACTTGGTTGACAGGAATCAAGTAAAAACACAAAAAAAGCAACGTACGCAAAAAGCTTTCCGTATTTTTGGAGCGAAAAAAAAGCAAATTTGGCGTTTGAATACTTCATAGCAGAGCGGATGATCCGAAATGGGTCGCAAGGTACTAAAGTTTCAAGGCCAATTGTTCGCATATCCGTCATAAGTATTTCACTAGCAATTGTTGTTAATTTAATTACGATAGCTATTGTTACTGGTTTTCAGCATGAAGTACGCGAGAAAATCACCGGATTCAATGCGCCACTTTTCATTTCAAAAAAAGGAACAACAAGCTTGTTCGAATGTGAACCAATTCACAAAAATCAAACCATAAGTAAGGAGATTAGTTACATTCCTGGAGTTCGTCATGTACAACAAGTTGCGTATAAACCAGCTTTATTGCAATCACTCAAGTTTGAAGACAAAATTCATTTAGCCAACGGAAAAGACT
Source organism: uncultured Lishizhenia sp. (assembly GCA_964534495.1). GTDB lineage: Bacteria > Bacteroidota > Bacteroidia > Flavobacteriales_D > Crocinitomicaceae > UBA952. Next base: position 4,637 of record CAZHPL010000116.1, on the reverse strand, counting down.
CTATAATTAATCGTCAAGAAATAGCAGGCGTTTTAATGAAAGGCGTTGATGCCGGGTATGATTGGCATTTTATAAAGAAGAATTTGAAAGTTGGTAGGTTGCCTCGAGTAGGAGGGAAAGAAATAACCAATGAGATTATTCTATCTGAGAAAATCTGTAAACAACTGAATTTTGAGTTGAATCAAGATATTACCGCATTTTATGTAAAGAATCAACCCGTTCAACGTCCCTATAAATTGGTTGGGATTTACAATACAGGATTAGAAGAATATGACAAGAAAATGGTTTTCTGTGATTTGCGTGAAGTACAGAAAATGAATGATTATGGGCTGAGCGCATCCATTGAATTAGAAGATACACTGACAAAAGCAGGTTCGATTGTCGTCAAAGCAAATCTGTCTGGAAATCTTGAGAATCTCGTTTTTGATTGGGGTAATGGTCCTGATTTATACAGTGGTTATTTTATTCAAACCTTAAAGGATACAACTATTCGCTTAATTGTTTTTCAAGCAGATTTTGAACGCAACAAAAATATTCCGTTAGACACAGCTTATTTAAACATACGAACACCAAAAGGGAAATCGGTTATTTGTAGAGAACTTCAATTGGACGAAGACGGAAACCTTATAAAAAAATCCAAAGATGAGAACAGTTACTTTTTTTCAAGTAAGGAAGGTAAAGTGGTTGTTACATCCCTAGAAGGAAAAGGGAGTGCACAAGATTTTGTTGCTGGAATGGAAGTGCAAATCAGCGATTGGGATAATCTATCTACGATTCAAACTGCCATTTCGAAATCCATTGAAATGCGCCCGACCAAGCACGGTGAATTGTTGCAAGTGAGAAGTATCTTGGATAACGAAAGTGATTTGTTTGCTTGGCTTAGTTTTCTAGACTA
>CAZHPL010000116.1:1932-3732 GCA_964534495.1 uncultured Lishizhenia sp. | reverse complement strand
TACAACGTTTTGATAATTGTGTTTTTAATGTTAATTATTGGGATTATCAATGTTGGTTCTGCGATGTTGGTGTTGATAGTAATGCGTTCCAACTTTATCGGGATGCTGAAAGCGATGGGGGCAACGAATTGGTCTATCCGGAAAATATTTTTGTATCAAGCAGCATTCCTGATTGCCCGTGGGATGATTATTGGAAATGTAATTGGCGTGAGTCTTTGTCTTTTACAAGCTTATTTTGGGTTTGTTTCGCTTGATCCTACCGTTTATTTCTTGGATACCGTTCCCGTTGAATTGACATTTTTTAATTGGTTTTTAATCAACTTAATTACGTTCTCGGTTTGCATGATTGCTTTGATCATTCCGAGCTATGTTGTGACACGAATTAGCCCTGCAAAATCAATTAAGTTCAATTAATGATTTTCAAAAAAGGAGATATCGTTTCTCATTTACATGAGAGTGGGCAATACACCATTGTCGAAGTTCGAATTTCAAGTTGTTTGCTTTTAGATGAATTTGGTTTTGAGCTGGATGTTCCAATTTCGTTTATTGTTCCAAGAAGAAAAATTCAAACTGATATTATTCAAAAAGACGAACCAACTCATTCAAAGAAAACAATAGTCACAAAAGATGAGGTTCCTGAGTTGGACTTGCATATCGAAGCACTTGTGAAAAATAGCAACGGTTGGTCTGCACATGATAAATTACTTTTTCAACTGGACAGTTTCAAGCGATTTGCCAATGAAATGATTGACAAACGAAAAAAGAAATTTAGAATTGTTCACGGCGCAGGAGAAGGCCGACTAAAAAACGAAATCCGATTACTTATTCAAGGCAAAAAAGGATTTACTATGCACGATGACCAATATTCGAATGGTCGAATAGGAGCATCTTTGATCGAAATGCAGTTATCAGTAGTGGAACTTTTTTGATAGGTATTAAGTTTTTTGGAGAGAGATTTCAAAAATAAAAGCAAATCTCACTAAAAATGATACTTATATTAACGAATCAAAACATAAATACTCCATTATTTATGTCAATATGACACTTTAAGTACATTTAAGGTATAAAAAATTAACAAATATACATCTAACTTTGCATCAAAATGTATAGTTTATGGTTGTTTGTTGTTTTAATGGTTCAAAATTTAGTGTCTATAGTTTATTGATATTTACATTCTTATACACTTTCTCTTTTGCACAACCAGGCAAAGACGGTGCATTAACGGTAAGTACAACTAATCTTGTTGTTAATAGATACACACGTGTAACTGCGGATATTCCGATTGGATCCAATTCATTGACGGTAACAGATATTAATGAATTAAATCGAGATGGTATAACGTATCTTCCTAGTGGATATAATACTTCTTCTTCAAGTTTTTCATCTAATGCTTTAGAGCCAGGAGATTTAATTCTCTTGTTTCAGGCGCAGGGGGCAATTATTAATACAACAAATACTATTGATTACGGAACGGTTTTGGATTTAAATAATTGTGGACGTTATGAAATGGCATATGTAGGAAGTGTTTCAGGAAATACAATTACATTGGATTGTAAAACTCGTTTTGCTTATTTTGCTGCGAATTATGTTCAGTGTATTCGAATTCCACAATATACAACATTGACAGTTAATAGTGGAGCATCGGTTGTTCCAATTCGATGGGGCGACCCTGCTTTTGGTGGTGCAGATCCATCGGCAACTACTAGAAGAAGGGGTGGTTTTTTAGGTGTTCTTGCAAATGACATTGTGAACAACGGATCGATAAATGCAAATTATGCTGGTTTTCGTGGGGGAACGTTT
>CAZHPL010000116.1:0-1922 GCA_964534495.1 uncultured Lishizhenia sp. | reverse complement strand
ACATGTTAAATCGTGAATTTGATATTGTAAATGATAATACAACATCTAAAGCAGGTGAAAAAGGTGAGGGGATAGCAGGATACAGGCCTGATTACGATGCTTTAGGAGGAAGATATGGAATGGGTGCTCCAGCTAATGGTGGTGGCGGTGGTAATGGTCACAACTGTGGTGGTGGTGGTGGAGCCAACGGTGGAGACCCTGCAGGTTGGTTTAGAGGTGCAGGAGTGATGAACCATTTTGGTACTTGTGGAAATCCAGGTGCATGGGCTTTAGATCCTAATTATATTGCAAATGGAAATGCGCTCACAAATTCAACAGGTGGTGGTAGAGGAGGTTACTCTTATTCTAATTCAAATGCAAATGCATGTACTGTAGGTCCATCATACCCAGCCAATTTTATTTCATCTGGTGTACCATTAACAGACGTTCTTCCATCAAATTGGGGAGGAGATAAACGGAAAGCTTTTGGAGGTTTGGGAGGACGTCCTCTCGTTTCACCTGCTATTGATCGCCAAATATTCTTTGGAGGTGGTGGCGGTGCCGGTGATGGAAATAATGATGCAAGTAGTGACGGTGGTGACGGTGGTGGAATTGTTTTTCTTGTTGTTGAGAATAGTGTGTCGGGTTCTGGTGTTATACAGTCAAACGGAGAAGCTGGTTCAAATACAAGAGGTGCTATTGGTAATGATGGCCCAGGTGGAGGTGGTGCAGGTGGTACTGTTCTAGTACAGGCAGCTTCCGTTTCATCGGGCATAACAATTAATGCAAATGGAGGAGATGGTGGAACTCAAATTATTAACCTAGGTTCAGAAGGAGAAGGACCAGGCGGTGGTGGAGGTGGTGGTGCCATCTATATGAATTCTGCTTCTGATGCATCAACAAAAACGGTAAATGGTGGAGCAAATGGAACAACTAATTCAGTTGGGCTCACTGAATTTATTTCGAATGGTGCAACGAGTGGTAATGTTGGAAGTTTGAGAACAACTGCAGTTGAGATAAATTTTAATATTTGTTTGACCGATTTACAAGTTGTAAAAACTGTGGATTATATGTATCCTCAATATGGAAACAATGTGACTTTTACAATAACTGCAAGTAATCTTGGACAGAACAATGCTTCTAACGTTGTTGTGAATGATCTTTTGCCATCAGGTTATACTTTTGTTAGTGCAACTCCTTCTGTTGGAACGTATGATAGTGGAACAGGTGTTTGGACAATTGGAAGTCTTAATTATCCTTCATCTTCAGTTACTTTGCAAATTGTTGCTACTGTGAATGCTTCTGGAGTCTATTCAAATACTGCGACTATTTCGGCAGACGAACCAGATCCTGAACCTTCAAATAACACGTCTACCGTTACACCTGAACCTTCTAATTGTTCGGTAAGTACGGCATCTTCAAGTCCAACACTTTGTATTAATTCAACACTAACTCCTATCACACATACCACAACTGGTGCGACTGGAATTGGCACACCCACAGGACTACCAACAGGAGTTACAGCTTCATGGTCATCTGATGTAATTACAATAAGTGGAACACCAACACAAAGTGGAACATTCAATTATTCTATTCCTTTGACTTCTTGTAATTCACTAGTTGCAATAGGTACAATTGTAGTTCAAATTAATACGGTAACAGCTGCTAGCGCTTCATCTATATGCGTTAATTCTGCATTGACACCAATTAATAGAACGACAACACTTGCTTCAGGAATTGGAACCCCTTCTGGACTTCCAACAGGAGTTACAGCTTCTTGGTCATCAAATACTTTGACAATAAGTGGTACTCCAACAGTTGCTGGAACTTTTAATTATACGATTCCTTTAACTGGTGGATGTGGATCTGTAGATGCAACAGGTACAATTAATGTCACCAACACAACAAATACTGTTAGTGCAGCTTCATCAAGTCCAACAGGT
>CAZHPL010000115.1:1679-9530 GCA_964534495.1 uncultured Lishizhenia sp. | reverse complement strand
GCTTTTTGGGGGTTTTACAAGTCGTAAATTCAGTTGATTATTTGAATAAGGTGAAATATCCCTCCTTTGTCCGAATGGCTTTACCTAGATTGCTAAATACGAAAATGTAAAAGCATTTTCGACTTCCCATCTCTTCTGAGAGTCATTTCGAGAATAGCGAGAAATCAAAAAAAGGGAGTTGAAATTGTTCTATACGTAAAAAACGAATGTTTTAAATGTGTACAATCAAGTAGATTCAACTAGCCAACACTTAATTATTTTCCTTTTTGCGTTTAATATCGTAAAACGTTTTTTCAATTGTTTCATACAACCCGTTTGGTGACGGAGTGAGTGCAGGCATTGATTTTATGGTCATTTGCTCATCCAACAGAATATAATACGGATAACCTTTAACTTTCAAAGTTGTCCATATTTCATGATTACTCGGTAAACCAAAGCGACTCCATTTAATTGCTTCTAGATTTCGGATTTCCATTTCACCTAAGCTTTGACCATCATATGGTATAATGCTTACGAACTCAATGTACTTACCGTATTTTTCGTATAATTTTCTAAGTGCAGCAATTTCTGAAATACATTTTTGATTGTTAGGATCGAAAAAGTGTAGATAAACGTATTTACCAGAGAAGTCACTCAAATGAACATCTTTGTCCAACAAAAAATCAGGGGATTTCATTCCAGCTTGAATTTCTGCATACTTTTTCAACAGATTTTGTGCCATGCGTTTCATAGTTGGTTCTGGAATATCGGCCTCTAATTGCGTTAACATGGCTTTCAAATTCGATTTTGGGAGTTCTTTGGAGTTCATTTCTTCCTTGAAAATCAATAAGGCAACCAAGTCCACCAATGGCGTTTCTTTTAGCAACGGATCTTTATTCAGTGCTACCAAGAAACCATTCAAATCGGAACGAATCACGGCACTATACGCTTCTGCCCGAATTTCTTTGGAGAGTTGATAATAATACTTCTCAAAAAATAACTGAAAAAATTCCATGTATTTTTCGTTCTCTACAAGCAATGGTGAATCTAGAAAATAGAAATCATATTTTTCTGCTTGTGTCATTGAACCGATGTATTGAAAGTTGTCCAAATTTAGACCAACCGAATATTTAATATAGGCACCAAAATAAGTGTTTGTGTCTTTCGCATAATCTTTCGCTATTGCTTTTTTCATTTTACTTATTCCTTTTGCAAATAAGCCTGGATTGCTGTCTTTTAGCAGAAATATATTGGACATGAAATTATTGTCCATCCATGCATCAAAATCAAGAATTTTATAGTTGATATCAGTTGTGTCTAGACGTAGAAAAACCAATTCAGATTCATTGTCCTCGTTGAAATTTGTTTGAACTGAATCATCGTTTAACAAATCAATATAATAAGTAGCGCCGGGTTGTACATACATCCAACAAAATTTCTTGTCGTAACGCAAAACAATTTTTTCAATTTGATTAGAACGTATACCGACATTAAAACTGCCGTTAGGATTCACAATTGTTTTTCCAATTTCTATTTCTGTATTGGTTAGGTATTCATCAAAACGATAAAAGGAAATGGGAATCCCAGCTTTGTAGCATCTTCCGTGAATAATTACGTCTGCCTTTGAACCAAAAGTCAGTAATAGTGCAAATAATATCAAAAATTGCTTCATGTTTCGCAACAGATTAAAAATGATGCCAAAAAGTTAAACGAGTAAATCTGGGGATGTTACAAATGGAGAAATGTCCGCATGATTAGCATACATTTCGCGAATGATAGACGAATTGATGGCGCCATGTTCTTGATTGGTGAGAAAGAAAACAGTTTCAATTCCCGAAATCGCTGCGTTCATGTGACCAATCGACTTTTCGTATTCAAAATCTTTCGAATCACGTAAACCTCTGATAATGTGTGAAGCTTGTATTTCTTTACAGAAATCAACGGTAAGTTTTTGATACGTTTGAATTTTCACTTGAGGATAAGTCCTAAATAAAGAAGCAATATGCTCCATGCGTTTTTCGATGGAAAACATATATGTTTTTTTAGAATTTACACCAATTCCGATGACCACCTCGTCGAACAAATCCAATGATTTTAACACAACGGCTTCATGTCCCTTGGTGAATGGGTCAAACGAACCCGGAAAAAGTCCCTTTCTCATAGAGCAGGTTGTACGAAGAAACTGAAATAAACGTTACCGAAATTTCGAGTTTTTTCAAAGCCTTTTATGTGTTCCAATTTGGTCTGCTTTCCATGTTCAATTACAAGAAGTCCATTTTCGTTTAACAATTGATTTCCAAAAATGGTAGTAATCAGTTCTTCATGGAATTTTAAATGAAACGGAGGGTCAGCAAAAATGAAATCAAATTTCTCTTTCGCATTTCGACAATAGACAACACAATCCGATTTGTACGCATGCATGTACTGCTCGATACCCAATTGAGAAATATTGTTTTTCAAATAGAGAATACAACGTTGATTTGCATCAATAGATAATACGGATTCTACGCCTCTTGAAACAAGCTCAAATGAAATGTTTCCCGTACCTGCACACAAATCTAAGGCTTTGGTTTCAGACCAATCCAACTCGTGTTCCAACATATTGAACAATCCTTCTTTGGCAAAATCAGTAGTTGGACGGGATGGAAAATTGGAAGGAGTTGCAAACCTTTTTCCTTTTAAAAAACCTCGGATTATACGCACAATACAGAACTTAAGAATTCATTTTTTGATTTTATTTCCCATTTCACGGCTTGTAATTCAGCGAAAGATTCACAAACAGCAGGGAACTGCTCAGCATTGATTGCAGTCGAATGTGCATACAAAACACATTTTGATTGGGCAGATAAGGCTAATTTTTGGAAATGCAATAACAAATAATAGGCAATGTCTACATCTGTTTGATAGTTAAAACAGTTACAGGTTTGCAAAACACCTTTTTTTGTTATTGTCAGTAAAAATTCTTTTTCATAAAGGACAATGGAAACTAAATCCTCCACTTGATTTCTAGAGCGATTTAACAATTGACCACCAACGTGTTTGATTGCAACTAAAGGAAAATATTGTTCTTTAAATGCTTGTAACCAATCTGGAATCGCATAAGCTACAACTGCCTGATGTGCATGTATCACATCAAATTGAGGTGAAAGTGAATTTTTATTGTCCCCGAAATTCAATGTCAAATACGATTCAATATCCTTGGAACGGAACACACTTTGAGGAATAATTGCAAAATGTGGATGAAACCAATACATGACTCTTGGCGCTTCATTCGCCGTTTCTTTTCGGATAAACTCAATCAGTGATTCTCTGAAAAAAGGTTGAGTAGATTGTAAGGCATGTTCCACGAAATGCTGTTCGTTTCTTGCTTGCGAAAACAATAAAACCTGATTCTCCTGAAATTCAAAAAAGTTAATTACCATAAATACTTCAGTCACAAAGCTACAATATTTAACTTTACATACTTTCGTTCACGTTTTATTTTCGTGGCTATTTTTACAAGCAAATAACTTTATTCATGTCGGTTTTTCCTGCAAGTGCATTTAGAGATGCTGCAAAAGCAAGTTTTGGCTTCGAAATGACAGCCGATCAGCAGCACGCATTACAGGTTTTTACAGACTATTTATCCAATAAAGAAGACTCTATTTTTGTGCTTTCAGGCTTTGCGGGTACTGGAAAATCCTCCTTAGTTGCACATTTAATTAAGCAGTTAAAATTATTTCGCATCAACTCTCGTTTATTAGCGCCAACAGGTCGTGCGGCCAAAGTTTTTTCGGGTTTTGCAGGAATTCAAGCCTTGACCATTCACAAGCAAATTTATTTTTCGGGTAATGAAGTGGAAGGCTCCAAACCCACTTTAGGATTTAATCGGTACAAAAACACCCTTTTCTTTGTGGATGAGTGCTCCATGATTGCTGGTTTTGATTTCAATGAAGGAACCAATTTATTGGAAGATTTATTGACTTTCGTTCGAAGCGGTCAAAATTGCAAATTGGTTTTTATCGGCGATAATGGACAGTTACCTCCTGTTGGGCAAGATGAATCTCCCGTTTTTTCAAGTGAATTTTGGCGCGAACATTTTCCTTTTTTGAAGATTTATCATGCCGCCTTGAAACAAGTTGTGCGAACTGGAGCTACTTCAGCAATTTTGGAAAATGCAACCTTTATTCGCAGTTTAGAGGATTACGACGAGCCACTTTTTCCGTATATAGATGGAAAGGAAGTTTACCGCGTAAATGGCATTGAGGTTCAAGAGTTTTTGGAGCAAGCGTATGATCAAAGCGGACAGGATGAAACGGTAATTTTGACGATGTCGAACAAACGCGCAAATAAATGGAATCAGGAAATAAGAAATCGTTTGCTGTATCGAGAAGATATCTTGGAAAGGGGCGATTTTATGATGGTCGTGAAAAACAATTATTTTTGGTTGGATCCGCAAAGTAGTGCTGGTTTTATTGCTAATGGAGAATTTTTTCGCATCACTCGAGTGGATAAAATCGAGCAGCAATATGGTTTTGATTTTGCGCACTTACGCATTCGATTTTTGAATACAGAAGAGGAAAACGAGCACAAAGTCATAGTATTATTGGAAGCCATTTTTTCTGAAGCGGCCAATTTACCTCGTGCTCGCCTAAAAGAACTGTTTTTTGAAATCGAGAAGGATTATATGCATGAACGAAACAAGAAAAAAAGGTATGCGAATATTCTTAAAAATCCGTATTTCAATGCGCTACAAGTCAAATATGCCAATGCGGTAACGGTGCATAAAGCGCAAGGCGGTCAGTGGGAGAATGTGTTTGTAGATTACGGTTTTGTTCCTGATGAAATGAAAAACGAAGGTTATTTGAGATGGTTGTACACAGCTGTTACTCGTGCAACAAAGCGTTTGTTTTTAATCAATTTCCCGGAAGAATTATTTACATCTTAAAATCCTTGATACGTAAGTATTCATTTCCAACTTTCACACGACTTTTGTCGATTGCATTGTTCATCTGATCAATTAAACGTTTCGCGTTTTCGGGTTCTAAATGCTTGCTGGCTTGCACATTCAACTCTAATTTTAATTGATTCAAAACGGCTAAACTTCGGTATGCACTCAAGGCGTCATTCTTCGAGATTTTACCTTCTGAAATTAATTCTTGTATGCGGCTACTTTTAACAACAAGATTGGATTGAACGGGGTCTGTATAGGAATCAATTTTCACGTTAACCATGCGATCTACTTTCAAATACAAAATGGTTTTTCGTAAATCAGCAAATTCTTTTTGTTGACGTGAAACTTTCCATTCTTCACTCGAATTCCCAGGATAGGAGCGAAGTTCAGTCGGTGAAGGGTCTTTGATTAATTCACCATCTTTTAGTTTTCCAACGCCGTTTCCATTGATTTCGAAAGTAAAACTCAAAGCCTTGTTATTGATTTGCTTGAAAAAGCGATTGAGCAACACACTGTCTTTTTCTGTGAAAATATTTTTAGTGAGTTGATACGCATCTGACTCGAATAAATCTTTAAAATCCAATTTGATGTCAGCATCGTAAAACGGTTCCAAATCCACTTTGCTAATGTGCATCATTACTTCATCTGAATTTTCACCCACTAAATCTTCCGGAATGGAAATCAAACGAATTTCAAACGATTCTTTTTTATCTCTAGCTGGGAAAATGAATTCTTGTGTTTGAATATCAAACGTTGTTGAATCCTCGTAAATATACAATCCATCAACTACTTTGAACGGCATCCAAGTGGCACCCATTTGACGTTTGTAATTATCCAGAACGTGTTTTTTTTGTTCGTATTCTTCCAAAACAGGCTTACGTTCTTCCACCAAAGCAGCTCTGTCTTGTTCCAATTGTTCGTATTCCTGATACAAGTCAATTAAGTCTGTTTGGCGTTTGTTACGAGCTTTGCGCTTAGAACGTGTAGTGGGGGTGATATTAACAGGACCACCGTCTTCATGTTCCTTCTTGTACTTTCTTGCTTGCCGTGAAGGATGGTCGGGTGTGACATATTTTTTCTTCGTCAACTCGCCATACGACGCTTCCTTTTCTTGGATAAATACATAAACTTCAGCCATTTGGCGGTCGATTTCAGCAACTTGCTCATTGTATCCGTTTTTTCCTTTGATTTGTTTTTCGAGATCCAAAAAGGTATTCGATTGCAGTTCATTAATCACTTTTTGAAATGTAGAACCCACACCATAAGTTGAGTCAGGAGAAAGAAAACGGGTTTTTTCAGAGCCAAATAAATGATAGGAATAACCATTTCTTTCAATTACCACTGTTGTTTGCTTATTGAAATTATAGCCCCACACATCAAAATGCAAGTTGGTTTGACGCCCTTCGCCACATGTTTCCATGACGCGACTGCAAATGCGTTCAGGAACAATTGCATTTTCTTTGATAGTTACATCGTAAGGGAATAAACCAATCGCTTTAGGTAAACCTTTATTCCAATTGCCATCGTCATCGCGTTCACGTTCAGCTAATATGCCTGAGGTATAACTGCCATCGCCCGCAGCAAGCAGGAAATTCTCGAAATCAGTGGATTTACCGCCTAAGTTTCTGAATAAATTCAAACAATAGTTTTCAATCGTTTTGTTGATGGCAAAATGCTGAGCTTTTAAAATTTCTGTTTGGTCTTCCGCGTCTTTGAATCCAATATTAGACAATAAAAAACAGCGGTCGTAAAGGGATAAATTGCTATTGAAAATAGGGCTTTGTTTCGGGTCGAATAAGGCTTCGTAAAACTTCGATTTTAATATTTGACGCGGTAATTTATCGGAGAAATTGCGAATGTATTCGTTGAAAATTTCTTGATGATAATCGTTTTTTCCGGTCTGAATTGCATTCAATGTTTTATTCAGCATCCAAACGGATGTTTTATTGGACAACTCGATGATTAAACCTTTGGGTGCACGTGCAATTTCTTCGCTTCGAATTACCAATAATTCAGGTTCATTCACGATCAATGTTTCCAAGGAATCAGAATTCATTGAGCCATCTTTCAAGCTTACTTTCGGGCCAAAATACTCGAACGCATAGCCAAAATTCTTTTCTAGAATTGGACTTTTACGCACCACATGAAACAAATACGCTCGAATTTCAGGAGTGATGGTGGATTGCGAATAACTGATAACAAGAAAAAAGAGGAAAGTAAACGAAACGACTACTTTTAAAAAGTAATCATTCAGGGAAATTCTTTTCGTTTGTATCATCCTCACAGCTAGCTTTACCAAATATAACGAATTCTACTTACCTAATGATTTTAAAAAACGAATGTTTATTGGAATTCATTTCAGGCGCCAAGTTGCATGATTTTATGTTCCAAGATCTCAAGATATTTATGCTCGTGATCTTTTTTTGCGTCACTTTTTAAATGTGGGTATTGCTTTTCAAGCAACTTCAAAATGAGTGCAAAACTTTTGGTTGAGCGAAAAGAAGGAGTTACTAAATGATCGATTACTTGACTGATTAGTTTATCTTTTTTGTTCTTGTATTGTAAGTGCATAAAGCGCTCCGATTCATCCTCTAACGAATGAAGTTTGAGCATACTGTTTACTTGATTAATTTCTTCAAGCAAGTTTTCGAGTTGGATTATTTTTTTCTCATTCATTTTTCTCAATAATTCAATTCAATAAAACCTTTTTTCCTTGTTTCATTTCGCTTAGTTGTTGCCCTAACTTTTGTAAACTGTTGAAGCCAATAAGCTCTATCCGATTGGTATCTAAAATAAAACTTGTTGTTTTCATTTCTAATGATTACAAAATAAGTATCAACACCTAACAAATACCAATTTTTTGAATTCAATAAATGTTGAATCTCATTTTGGTATTTAATAAAAACACTTTCTTCTATAAAAGTAACAAAATCTATGTC
>CAZHPL010000115.1:0-1669 GCA_964534495.1 uncultured Lishizhenia sp. | reverse complement strand
TATTTTTGGATTTATTTTTTTTGAAACAAACGAGCCGTTTATCCATTGATGTAAAAAGGATGAATGGGTTATTCGCTTTATCTCATCTGAAAATGTTTTGTAGTGTTCGAAGATTTGTCTTCTTGTTTTTGATTCAAACGCATTTACAAAATGCTCTTCAAAATCTACCAATTCGCAAGCTATTTCTGAATTAGGTTTTAGGAATCCATAGCGGTCAAAGTTTAACATGTTTACTATCTTTTCTTTCTAATTTATGAAAAAATAGAGTTTTAACCGTGCGTAAATCGCCAAATTCTTTCTGGAATTTATTGTTAACTTATTGTTCTATTATGCAATTAGTTTTTACTTATAAAAAGTTACAGATGAATATTTCTCGCTTTGCTCGAAATGACTTTTGTAAATGACGACGAAGCGAAAATGCTTAACATTTTCGCATGATTTCCAATAAAATATCATTCTGATCTTTGGGAGGAATTTCGTTTAACTCATTAAAATAAACGAGGAAATGACTGTAAAATCCCCAATCTCGAAACTAAAAAACTTCAATAAAAAGTTGATTTTTCAACGGTTTCCAAATAGGCAAAGGCACCTAACAAAGCTAATTTTTTTTTGAGCTTTTGCTTATTTGGTGATATACACATTATTTACTTGTGTCTACATAATGAGTTGGGTAATCTTTCAGGTGTTCTTCCTTAATTGAATGAATATTTCTGCCCTTTCGTTGGAGTTTATATTTGAATTCTACAATCTTTAAAAAATCATCTAACAGATAAACTGTATTGATGTCTTCAATTAAAAAATTGTAACAGAATGAATCATTATTTGCAAGTTCAATTGAAATTGTATTTTCTACTCCATCACGTTTTCTGTTAAATATTCCTGCTCCCACGACTCCTGATATAGAAATAGGGTCTCTAGACGTTTCATCAACTTCAATTTTTACGGTCTTTATATCTAAATACTTTTTCTCAAATTTAGTTGAATCTATTTTTAGAATTATTTCATTTTTATGGAGTGAAATTTCACCAACTATTTGATACTCTTTTATCCTTAATGATCTGATATCAAGAAATATTTGAGATGCTATTAAGAAAAGTACAGTGATTACCATCAGATTTGATGTATATTCATTTTTTTCGATTCCTTCTATAATTGTGATCAATCCAAGCCCAATAGTGATTCCAATTACAATCTTATAAGTAATCGTCTTTTTCTTTTGGATTAATGGGAATGATATTTCGTCTCGGTTATTCAACAAAATCTGTGTAATTTCTTGCAACTACTTTTTTTGCTCCATACCTTTTCTTCCCCAAGCGCGTAAAGCTGTTTTTTCGTTTTCATTAAGGGTTTCTTTCACGTGAATGAAATGAATAGGGTAGAAATGTTCGCCGTTTTCTTGTACTTCTATTTGTAACATTCGACCGCTTCTAGAAAGTGTGATTTCGTTCTTTTTCTGTGCAAAATACACCAGCCAGCGATCTAAATCAGTATTGATTTTGGTGGAATTTATAGCAACAATTTCATCGCCAATTGAAATACCTGCAAGGTCCGCAGGACTATTAGGATACACAGCCATTACGTGTGCATTACCATTTTTTGCTTGCGTTTTTATTCCCCAATTCGATTCTGTGTACAATGGATTTACTTTCGCTTGATGACTTAATCCAAA
>CAZHPL010000114.1:4023-9550 GCA_964534495.1 uncultured Lishizhenia sp. | reverse complement strand
TTGATGAACTTAATTTTATTGCAAAACGGATATGTAATTGCTAATCTTAAGGGGGATAACGCTTCAAGAATGAGCTATTATCAAGCTTTGGAAGATGCACAAACAAAGCAATCCAAAGAAGCATTTTACTTGCTCGTGGCACAAACAGAATTGGATTGTTTACAACGTTATATTCAAATTTTAGGATAAATACCAATTCTTAAGGGGAATTCGTTCCCCTTTTTTTTATTCAATTATTATCTCATCAATAAAGACCCAAGGTGTATGACCAGCACCTGGAAGATTTTCAGGGATTTTTCTGTCGTTGTCAATTTTGAAAAGAATATGTGACACTTTTTTATTTCCAAAAGGGGAGGGGAATTTTACTTTTTCTTGATTATAAAATTCATCTGAACATCCCATCCCACAGCCATTTTTCGAATCTCGCGATTCAATTGCCATCAAACATGGAACATGAATCCAAGAACCATCGTCTTGTAAGAATGAAATTTCTAATGTCTTAACTCTGATTTTTTTTGGTAATTCCAATTCAAAAATAATTTGAGTTGTGTCAAATCCAATCCATTCATGACCTTTCCAAGGTTTTGCTCCAAATTGCCCGTCTACTAAAATGACATTGTCGGCGTTGTAATAGGGACTTGGTTGTGAAATAAATTTGATTTTTGCACCTAAAGCCTTGTTTTGAATAACATTAATGGCATCACTGTTTTTTGAATTAATTTGAATCGAAGTTACTTTTTTGCCCTTTTTACTTCGTTGAATTTCTTTGGATTCAATTAATTCATCTTTGTTATTTTGATTCGTGAAAAGTTTCAAAACAATTCCTTTTTCACTTCTTTCTGTTTTTAAAGTAGGTTTTAAACTGGTCGTTGAAAAATTGACTTTTAGTTTCTTTAATAACGGGAAATGATAGCTTGTTAATTGCTGAAAAAACTTATCATAACTCGGTTTATCACTACACCAAAGCGCTTCACTTAATGCAATTGCGCGAGGATATGCCATGTATTCTAGCTTTTTAAAATCACCGATATATTCTGTCCAAAGATTGGCTTGACCACCCAATACGTAACTTGCTTCACTTGTTGACATGTCTTTAGAAATCGGTGAAAAGTCAAACACTTTTTCAAGTGGTAAATAACCTCCGATTGCAAGAGGCTCTTCTTTATCGCGTCCTTGATAATGATCAAAATAGCAATGTGAACCTGGCGACATAACCACATAATGCTCTTGTTTAGCCGCTTCTTTGCCCCCTTCAAATCCTCTCCATGACATCACAACTGCATTTGGAGACAATCCTCCTTCCAAAATTTCATCCCAACCAATCAAGGTTTTGCCACGAGAAACAAGGAATTCATCCATGCGTTTGATGAAATAACTTTGAAGTTGATGCGCATCTTTTAGATTATTTTCTTTCATCACCATTTGACATTTTTCACATTGATTCCATCTGGATTTTGGAGCTTCATCACCACCAATATGAATATATTTTCCTGGAAATAATTCTACTACTTCATTTAGTACATTTTGTAAAAAAGTAATACTTTCATCGTTGGAGCAAAATATATCGTCAAATACGCCCCAAAGTCCTTCAACACCTTGTTGTTTGCCTGTGCAAGACAATTCAGGATAAGCTGCTAATGCCGCCCTCGCATGACCAGGCATTTCGATTTCCGGAACTATTGTAATGTATCGATTGGCAGCATATTGCACAATGTCGCGAATTTGCTCTTGTGTATAAAATCCACCGTATTTTTTTTTCTCATACGTTCTAGGATAAGTTGAGTAATGATTCTCAACAGTGCTATCTCTCCATGCACCTATTTCTGTTAATTTAGGATATTTCTTGATTTCAATACGCCAACCTTGATCATCCGTTAAATGCCAATGAAAAGTATTGAATTTGTATAAAGCCATTAAATCAATGTATTTTTTTACTTCGTCTACCGTGAAAAAATGCCGTGCTACATCTAAGTGCATTCCTCTCCATTGGTATTTAGGAAAATCTTTTACAAAACCTTGTTGTATGTACAAATTTGTGTTCTCTTGCTGAATCATTTGCATCAACGATTGCAAAGCATAAAAACAAGAGCGTTCTGAACAGAAAGAAATGGTTACGTTGTCGGTAACGTTGATAGTGTATGAATCTTCAGGTACATTGCACAATTTATTGAAATGAATAAAAGCATCCTCATTATTTGGGACAAATAAGATTCCATGGTATAGTTTTCCAAAGAAATTAAATTGTTCTAACAAGTTTGCATTCAGGTTGGTAGTGTCAATTTTAATAACCCAATCCACATTTGTTTTTACCGGAGCCGCATTTATTTCGGATTTTACGGAAAGAGGAACATACGTAACTGGAGTTGGTAAAATGGGACAAGTAGATTGAGCGTTAATTTTTAAAATGAACACACAAGCAAAAAATGTAACGATCAGTTTATACATGGATTAAAATTATATAAATTATGCTTCAATAAGGATTTTAAAATAGCTCGTCAATAAAAATAGCTCGTCGCTTTGACAAACAAGTTCTTGTGTTGATTCAAATGTGTTTCCAAAAAACCTTTATCTCGACTTGAAAAATTTCAGTAATTTCTTGAGCTATACGTTCTTCCTTTTTCAAGTTTGGAATTGCATTGTTAATTGAAATACAATAAGAAGCAAATCCACAATCGCTATGATAAATTAATTCATTCAAGCTAGATTTACTTTTGCAACAACTGGTGATAAAACTCAAATCCTTAAAATGTGTTTTCTCGAATGCTACTGACATTTGGTCTTGCCAACTTTCAATGTCGATTTCATTACCACATTTGTTACAATTTACGGTTTCAAAATTTTGACCGCAATCCAGAAATTCTACAGCATCTAATTTTTCAGATTCAATAAGTAGACTTGGATACTCTTTTTTTAGGATATTTAAACAATCAGCTATTTGTTTCTCAGTTGGAATAAATTTCGAATCTCTCGGAATGATAACTAATTCATGTCCAGAGTAAGTTGCGTTTTTTGGGTTGATTGTAATTTTCATATTTTCTTTTATGTTTTTTTTATTCCCTTCATTTTGACAAGAAAAAATGAACAGCACAAGAAGTAGAAAAATATTTTTCCACATTTACTTTTGATTTAAATATCTTTTAATTTCCTGTAATTGAATCTCATTCAGGTCTTTGAAATTATGAATAAAATCTACAGGAGAGTATTTTTCTATTTTAATCGTGTATTCATCTTTAATTTCCTTTAAGGAATCTTCATTTTTAACAAATTCATCGAACCATTTTTCACTTGGTACACGACTTAATATATTATACAATTTCGGTCCAGTGGTGTTTTTATCAATCATGTGACATGCAGCGCATTTTGCTTTAAAAATGTAGGGTTGTTTTATTGAACTATTTTCAGAAATTAGTTTTGAATCTTCAGTTGCGCAATTTAGCTCTTTGAATTTTTGCTTACATGACACATTGAACGTAATCACAAAAAAAAATATTAAGAATGAAACGAATTTCACATTAGTGTTTTCCATTTTTTGAGCTCTTTATTGTTATTTCCTATGTTTTTAAATAGACAAATGTGCCTTTCCATAATATTCTCAGAGTACATTTCCCGATTCGTTATTTTTTAAACAATCATTTGAGAGTAATTTCTCGATTCGTTCTAACTCTCTTGGTTGATTCAAATCTACTTTGATTAATGAATGCAAAACGTTTTTCTTTTCAAGAATGCGCATTTCTGCTTCAAAGGGATAATCTTCAATCCAAAAAAAGTCATTTTCAAAATCAATAGCTTCGGTTTTCAGTGTTTCCCAGTTCGTTGGTTGGATAGTGTGGAATAAGTCAATGGTTTTTTTATCATAAAACGGTGACAGATAATCGACAGCCTTATTGACCTTTGATCGACAATGCGTGGTAAGCCAATGACAATCAAAATGAGTAACAATAAATTCAATGAATTTTTGAGCACCTTCAGGTGGGTTTTGTTTTTTGTCAAGTAAGACACCGTCGATATCTATATAAATTTTTTTGATGCTGTTTTTCAATGTTTTAGATTTAGAAAATAGATTTTTATTTGTGTGAACCGTCAAACTATGATTCGTATTATTGAAAGTAAAATTGTTAATTAATCTTCCAAAAAGCTTAAAAGAATTATTCGAAACATAACTTAAAAGTAGAAAAATTTTGATTGCAAAATCACCCACGAAATACTTACTTTTGCGTTTATATGCGTATGAAAAATAAAACGTTAATCTTCTTTTTTGCAAGTGTACTTATGTTCATGGGTTGCACAAAATCCCATAAAGGAATGTTAGAAGGGACTATTCAGGACTACACAGGGTTAGATGGTTGTGGTTTAGTTATCGAATTAGAAAACGGAACAGTTTTGGAGCCTCAAAATTGGAATACATTTGAAAATGAAGTTCAATTGCAGGATAATCAAAAAGTGTGGGTAAAATACCATTCTACAGAAGGGGCAAGTATTTGTATGGTTGGAGAAATTGTTCTACTAGATGCTTTAGAAGAACGTTAATCAAAAATTTTTCCAGGATTCAGAATACCTTTTGGGTCAAATACTTTCTTTATTTCACGCATTAAATGAAGTGTGATTTCTGGAAAAACAATGTCTAAATATCCTTTTTGAACCAGTCCAATTCCGTGTTCCCCTGAGATGGTTCCACCAAGTTTAGCTACTTCAGTAAATAATTCACGAATGGCAAGCCTTAATTCCGAGTTCCATTGTTCATCTGTCATGTCGCCTTTTAAGATGTTTACATGTAGATTTCCATCACCTGCATGCCCGTAACAAACACTTTTGAAACCATATTTTTTACCGATTTCCTTTACATGGTGCAGCAATTGAGGTAATGCATAGCGCGGAACAACTGTATCTTCTTCTTTGTAAACAGATTGGGTTTTTACGGCTTCACCCACTTTTCTGCGTAAACTCCAAAGTGTGTTTTTTTGTGCTTCACTTTCCGCAAACAGAATTTCATCGGTTTCAAAATTTTCCAGCACGGCCAGAATTTTTTCACAATCTGCCATCAAAGCATTGGGGTCAAATCCGTCCACCTCTATCAATAAATGCGCCTCATGATTTTCTCCTACATGAATTGAATAATCACCCGTAAATGCTTGTGCATAAATCAACGCATCACGTTCCATAAATTCTAAACCACTTGGTGTAATTCCTGCTTGAAAAAGTGCAGCGACAGCTTCACATGCTTTTTTTGCGTCAAAGAATGGAACTAATAAAAGCAAATCATGAGTTGGATGAGGAATCAACCGCAATACAATTTTGGTTACAATTCCTAGTGTTCCTTCCGAGCCAACAAGCAATTGTGTTAGGTTATACCCCGTTGAGTTTTTGAGTACATTTGCACCCGTCCAAATAATTTCTCCTGTTGGAAGTACTACTTCAAGATTGAGCACGTAATCTTTTGTGACACCATATTTTACAGCTTTTGGTCCTCCTGAGTTTTCTGCAATATTTCCACCAATAAAACACGAACCTTTACTTGCTGGGTCAGGTG
>CAZHPL010000114.1:2926-4013 GCA_964534495.1 uncultured Lishizhenia sp. | reverse complement strand
CTGATGATTTTTTTCATCGATCTGAAGTATTTTGTTGAAACGCTCCATGGAAAGCAAAACACCACCATGTGTAGCCAATGCACCACCACTCAAACCTGTTCTTGCACCCGCCGGAGTAACAGGAATCGCATGCTCGTTACAATAACGCATGATTTGGCTGATTTCTCCTGTTGTACTTGGCTTCAATACGATTGCAGGTGGAAACACAAAATCTTCTGTATGGTCCGAACCATAATTCATTCGTGTTTCTTCATCAATGATTGCATTTGCACCGAGAAGATGCTGGAAATAAGATAAGTGAGTAGCGTTTATTGACATACAACTAAATCATTTTTTGGGTGGAAAGTACTTCATGAAAAGTTCACTAAAACCAAACGGAAAGCGGTCTAAATTGGCATCCGTTGACATTAGAACGATTACTTTATTTTCGTTAATTTCTTGACTAAAATTCAAATCATTTACAGTAGTTGGTTTTTCATAATTATCAGGGTAAACTTCGTTGTTGTAGAACCAGAATTTCCCATTTCCAAAAATAGAAGTCGAAAATCCACGGTTGAAAGCACCCCAATAATAACTATCAGAAATAAAACTTGTTTTGTTAACACTCATTTCAGGTTGGGTAATCACAATTTCTGGATATCCCATAGGAAAGCTTGGATTCCTAAAAATCAAATTCATTCCGTCACCAATATCGTTATCTCCGTCTTTATTTTCATCTGAGATTTTTACCGATGTTATCGAAATATTAGGGAAATCTAGGTTTGTTTTTGATTCAATAAATTTCACAAGTGTGTCAAAAGCCATTACCTCACCATATTTGCTCCAGTGTATACCACCTTTTGAGTAAAGAGGATATTTCGAACTTTTTTTCATTTTTAAAAACCAGGTTTTCAAATCAACGAAATTTACCTGATGCTTTTTTAAATACTTGATATAGAACTGTGTATTAGTTGGCCCAATCTTGCGATTACATGAATCAGGAAAATATTCAGGATAAAATGAACCTTTGCCTGGAGCCAAAACAATAATCAACGTTTTATTCATGGATGCCAATTTGTCCTGAATATACTTGAGTCGTTTTACATTG
>CAZHPL010000114.1:0-2916 GCA_964534495.1 uncultured Lishizhenia sp. | reverse complement strand
CTTTTCCAATATAATTCAGACCATAATAGGCTTTGATGTAGTTGTATTCATACAAATAACCTTCTTTTCCAATTAAGACTCCATTCGCTTGTGCTTTATTGTAAAGCCAATATTTCAGTTGATTGTTTAAACGAATGAAACTGGGTCTAAAACCAAAATCTTCATTAAAGTACTTCTCAAAATTTTCTTGGTAAACTCCTTTTACAAGGCTGTCATAATTAAAGGTTGGATAGACGGGTTCTGCAATTGCTCCATTAAGTTGTTTCACTTTCGCAAATTTTGTCTTCATTTGGAGAATAGGCAAGCATAATACGAGTAGTAGAAGCAAGAACAAAATTTTCTTTGAGGTCTCTATTTTATTCGATTTTGCCATCAAAAACGCCAATAAATAAATGGATTAAAATCACTTGCTGTCACAAAACTTGCGGAGATGCCATATAAGATAACGCCTACGAACAAGGTCAAAAATGCACCTTGAAAGCCGTAATTGTATTCCTTGTAGGCAAGTGTTTGGATTTTCTTTCCAAAGCCAAATAGTCCAAAGAATGAAAAGAATAACCCCAAAATAAAAAGTGTAGCAAGTTCCTTGTTGATTCCGTAAAAACCAGAGCTAAAGTCAAAGCTGAACATTGCTTTTATATAATCTATTGCATGACTAAATTCTTCAATGCTAAAGAAAACCCAACCAATCATTACAGCTAAAAAAGTGAAGAGAACGCTAGGTAATACACCAATTTTATCCAAGAATTTTTTCAAAAACATGCGGTCTAAAATCAAAAACAAACCGTGATAGGCCCCCCAAATAATGAAGTTCCAACTTGCTCCATGCCACAATCCGGATAATAAAAAGACAACAATTAAATTAAAATACAAACGTTTTTTAGAATCCACTTGATTTCCACCTAATGGAATGTACAAATAGTTTTTCATCCAATCGCCCAAGGTCATGTGCCATCTGCGCCAAAATTCAGTGATACTTCTCGCATTATAAGGATTATCAAAGTTTTCAGGGAACGAAAAACCGATGATTTTGCCAATTCCCAAAGCCATGTCTGAATAACCCGCAAAGTCAAAGTAAATTTGTAAGGTGTATGCGATAATCCCCAACCAAGCCATTGAACTATCTAAGTTCTCAACAGGAATTTGCATGGTTTCAGTGGCGAATTTACCAAGCGTATTAGCGATTAAGACCTTTTTAGCCAAACCAATCGAAAACCTGTAAAATCCAAAAATACGCTCATCAGTAGTTTCGTTTCTATTCGGTATTTGGTCTGCAATATGATTAAATCGCACGATGGGTCCAGCAATCAGCTTTGGAAAACACATGATGTACAACAAATAATGGTGCATGCGTTTCAAGGGCGCGTGAACACCTCTATAAACATCAATTGCGTACGTAAGCGTTTCAAATGTGTAAAATGAAATTCCCAATGGAAGCGCCACTTTTGTCCACGAAACATGCTCAAATCCAATGCTTTGTAATGCGAAATTGAAATTATCCACAAAGAAATTGGCATATTTGAAATAGAATAAAAGCCCTAAATTGAGCGATAAAGAGGCCGTTAGGAATAGTTTTTTCCTGCTTTGGGTTTCAGAAAGATGAATTTGATTGATAAGAAAGAAATCAACGATTGTAGCTCCGACAAGAATGTAAATAAACAAAGGAGCTCCCCAATAATAAAATGCAGCACTTGCGATTAAAATCCAACTGTTTTTGAGCGTTTTAGGTGTGAATACATACACTAATAAAAACAGTGGGAAGAACAAAAACAGGAAGAGTGAACTGCTAAAAACCACAAGCAAATTTAACCAAATCAACCGTATCTCGACTGAAAATCGTATTTTCGATTCAAATTTGAAAAATGAGCAAGGAAGTATATATTGTTGACGGAATTAGAACAGCTATCGGTAGTTTTGGTGGGACTTTAGCAGCCGTGAGAGCTGATGATTTAGCCGCTTTTGCAATAAAGAGTTTAGTGGAAAGACATCCTGATTTAGACTTAAAAGCAATCGAGGATGTGATATTTGGTTGTGCGAATCAAGCGGGTGAGGATAACCGTAATGTGGCGCGAATGGCTGGTTTGTTGGCAGGACTTCCTGTTGAAGTGGCAGGTGAAACTGTTAATCGTTTGTGTGCATCCGGAATGGCAGCAACGATCAATGCAGCTCGTGCAATTAAAGATGGTGCAGGAGACTTATATATTTCAGGCGGTGTTGAACACATGACACGTGGACCTTGGGTCATTTCAAAAACTTCTTCTGCTTTTGGTCGCGATGCACAAATGTTTGATTCTTCATTCGGTTGGCGTTTCATCAATCCAAAAATGGAAGAAATTTACGGTGTTGACAGCATGGGAATGACTGCTGAAAATTTGGTAGAGCAATACGGTATTGAGCGCGAGGCGCAAGATAAATTCGCTGCTTGGTCACAAGAAAAGGCTGCAAAAGCACAAGCAAATGGTTATTTCGAAGGTGAAATTGCTCCGTTATCCATTCCGCAACGCAAAAAAGACCCCATCGTTTTTCAAAAAGATGAATTTATGCGTCCATCCACAACCATGGAAACCTTTGCAGGATTGAAACCCGCGTTCAAAAAAACAGGTTCGGTGACAGCAGGAAATGCTTCGGGTCTAAATGATGGTGCTGCCGCTTTGTTATTGGCATCAGAAGAAGGGCTTGCAAAACATCAATTAAAACCATTGGCGCGCATCGTTAGTGCAGCGGTTGCAGGTGTTGAACCAAGAATTATGGGAATTGGTCCCGTTTACGCTTCTCAAAAGGCGTTGGAGCGTGCAGGTTTAACCTTGGATCAAATGGACGTTTTAGAGTTGAACGAAGCTTTTGCAGCGCAAGTACTAGCTTGTACAAGAGCAATGGGATTAGCAGATGATGATAGTCGCATTAATCCAAATGGAG
>CAZHPL010000113.1:5330-9616 GCA_964534495.1 uncultured Lishizhenia sp. | reverse complement strand
CGGTTTGGCGCGCTGATCGACCGCAACATGGACGTTATCAAGAGTTTTATCAGTGTGATGCTGATGTAGTTGGAAGCGATTCTTTGTTATACGAAGTAGAATTAATTCAAATTTTCGATGAGGTTCTAACGCGTTTTCAATTACCAGCTTTCACGATTCACTTGAACAATCGCAAAGTACTTTCGGGAATTGCAGAGGTGAGTGGAGAATCAGATAAATTGATTGACATTACCGTTGCCATTGATAAATTGGACAAGATAGGCGAGGAGGGCGTTGTCAAAGAATTAGAAGCGAAAGGTGTTTCCTTGGAAGCAATCGATAAAATCAAACCACTTTTTGCTTTGAACGGCACTAACGATGAGGTACTTGAGCGTTTGGAAACTTTTTTAACGGCTTCTGAAATCGGTCGAAAAGGAATCGAAGAAATGCGCACCGTTCTTGCACACATTGCCAAATTGGGCTTGCGTAAAGGAGAATTGAAAGTCGATGTGACCTTGGCAAGAGGATTGAATTATTACACGGGCGCCATTTTTGAGGTGAAAGCGCATGGCGTAAAAATGGGAAGTATTTGTGGAGGTGGACGTTACGATGATTTGACAGGTCTTTTTGGAATGAAAGGTTTATCAGGCGTTGGAATCAGTTTTGGAGCCGACCGCATTTATGATATTTTAAATGAGTTGAACCTTTACCCCGATGAAATTACAAAAGGTTTGCCTATTCTGTTTATCAATTTTGGAGAAAAAGAAGTAGAAAAATGCTTGGAATTAGCGGCACAATTACGTCAGAAAAACGTAGCTTGTGAAGTGTATCCACAAAGTGCAAAGCTCCAAAAACAAATGAAATACGCCAACGATCGCAAAGTACAGAAAGTTGTATTATTGGGTGAAACGGAATTACTAAATGGTCAACTTACTTTGAAAGATATGGGCAGTGGTGAACAAGAAGTCCTTTCGTTTGAAGCATTTTTGAATCGTTATTAAATCATGAAACAGTTAATATTATTTAGTTTATTAGCCTTTTTGACGGCTTGCAATTACAGCACAAAAGGTAATTGGTCCGAAAGTGACAGAGAAAAAGCGGCAAAGGCTTTGGAAAAATACAATGTCCACGTAGAGGAATTTGGTGAAGAGGTGAAATTAAATTACGTGGATTGCTTCGTAGGAAAGTTGGAAAATAAGTATGAAAATTTTGAAGAAGCTGAAAAAGATGAATTTGGCATGCAAATGGCTTCTTCGGATTGTTTGAAATATGTAGTAAAAAGCATATATGACAAAACATTTTCCGAGAAATAATCATTTGGCATTTCTATTTTCAAAAACTTGCTTATTTTTAGAGCAAGATTATTAACCTAACACAAAATAACATGAAAAAAGTATTTTTAGCAGTTGCAGCAATTGCGTTCTTGGCGTCTTGTAATTCGAGTAAAAAAGGAGCATGGTCTCAAGAAGACAAAGACAAAGCAAACGCTGAGATTAAAAAAGTTGAATCTTCTTTGGACGCTTTGGGCGACAAAAAACAACAATACATTGATTGCTACCTTGGAAAAATCGAGGATAACTACAACAATTTTGACGAAGCAAACAAAGATCAAAAAGGTTGTGAAAAATTAGCAATGGATTGCGCTAATGAAGTGATTTTAGGAAAATAAGAATCTTCCAACTCATTGAAAAGGTCTTCTTCGGAAGGCCTTTTTTGTTTCATATAAACCTATTCGTTCTACCAACTTTACAATTCAACCCACAAAATATACAGTTCAATTTTTTTTGCTTTCTGCCGTCGAAATGCAGCTTTAGCTTTGGCAAAAAAACAGATTATGCTTAAAAATACAGTTACTTTCTTATTATTCTTGTTGACAAGTATCACAGCGCTTTCACAAGAACCAACGCAAACCATTCGTGGAACCATTTATGACAAACAATCACAAGCCGTTTTGTCAAATGTCAAAATTACTTTGTTAAACGTTGAACCACTCCGCGGAACATTTTCTGACGAAAATGGACGATTCGAAATTCAAAAAGTGAGTATTGGACGTGTTAGTTTGAAACTAGATGCGCAGGGGTATGAGTCCATGTTGCTTAGTAATCTAATCTTAAATGCGGGAAAGGAATTGGTATTAAACCTGAGCATGGAAGAAAAGGTAAAAAAATTAGAAGAAGTTGTGATTAAAGGTGGAACATCCGACAAAAAGAATCCATTGAATGAAACGGCAACCGTCAGTGCTCGCTCTTTTAATGTGGATGAAACCAATCGTTATGCCGGTTCATTGGGTGACCCTTCACGCATGGCAACAAATTTTGCAGGTGTAGCAGTAGCTGGAGATGCTCGGAATGATATTGTTATTCGAGGAAATTCCCCGATGGGTGTTTTATGGCGAATGGATGGAATAAATATTCCCAATCCAAATCATTTTGGTTCATTAGGAACAACTGGGGGACCTGTTAGCATGTTGAATAATAATCTATTAGATAACTCTGATTTTATGACTGGCGCTTTTCCAGCTGAGTACGGAAATGCTCTTTCTGGTGCTTTTGATTTGAAAATGCGAACAGGTAACAACCAAAAAAGAGAATTTTTAGGTCAAATTGGTTTTAATGGATTTGAATTGGGAACCGAAGGGCCGTTTTCTAAAAAGTCAGGTGCTTCTTATTTGGCAAATTACCGTTATTCAACCCTAGGGTTATTAAGCAAAATAGGCATTAAAACAGTATGGATCTGTTCCACAATACCAAGATTTATCTTTTAAAATTGATGTGCCTGGAGTAAAATACGGGCGCCTTTCCATTTTTGGAATCGGAGGAATTAGCTACATTGAATTGCTTGATAAAAATCACAAAGAAGGCGATTTTACGGTTTCTAGTATTGCTGAAGACACTTACTTTGGTTCAAAAATGGGAGTTACAGGTATTACGCACAAACTCTTTTTGAATAGTAAAACACTTCAAACCATTAGTTTAGCAGCTTCGGCTACCCAAAATTCTACACGTGTTGACAGTTTGTTTAATAACAAAACGGACAAAATGCAACGTTATGGACAAAAATCAACAGAAATGAAATATTCGTTGGTTTACAATATCAATAGTAAAATCAATACCAAGAATACACTGAACGGTGGCGTTATTGCCGACATGTACAATTTCAATTATTCAGATAGTGTTTGGCATGGAAATGCGTATATCCAATTGACCGATTTTAAAGGAAATAGTTTGCTTTTACAGCCGTATTTTAAATGGCAACATCGCTTTAATGATAATTTGGTTTTGAATACAGGGATTCATTATCAGCATTTTATGTTAAACAACAGTAAAAGTGTAGAACCAAGAATTGGGATGAAATGGAAGTTGACAGACAAGCAATCTTTAAGTCTTGGAGCGGGAATGCACAGCCAATTACAAGCTATGAGCATTTACTTTTTCAAAACTCATTTGGCTGACGGTTCGTATGCTGAAACGAACAAAAAACTTGACTTCTCAAGAAGTAATCATTTTGTTATTGCTTACGACAATAACTTTGCTTTGAATTGGCGTGTGAAAATGGAAGCGTACTACCAACAATTGTATAATATTCCAGTTGAACAGCGCAATTCTACTTTTTCTACCTTAAATCTAGGGGCAACTTACTATTTTGATGGCATTGATAGTTTGGTGAACAACGGAAAAGGTCAAAATTATGGTATTGAATTCACCTTAGAGAAATTCTTTAGTAAACATTATTACGCATTGGTAACAGCGTCACTTTATGACTCAAAATATACGGGAAGTAATGGCGTTCAGCACAATACAGCTTTCAATGGGAATTACACCATTAATGCTTTAGTGGGTGGGGAATTTAACCTAGACAAAAAAGGAAAGAAAGTGTTAACCTTAAATGCAAAAGCGAATTATGCCGGCGGAAAACGATATACTGAAATTTTACTAGCGGAGAGTTTATTGGAGCATCGTGCAGTCTATGATTACGAACATGCGTTTGAAAAGAAATACAAAGATTATTCACGTATTGACATTAAAATTGGGTTTAAATTGAATGGTAAAAAAGTGACGCAAGAATGGGCGGTTGATATTCAAAATGTACTGAATCGAAAAAACATTTTTCAACAAGTATATGATCCTTACAAAGGAGAATTGAAAACGGAATATCAATTGGGCTTTTTTCCAATGGTTACTTATCGTTTGACCTTATAAACCACATTATTTTTGTATCTTTAAATGAAATAATAAGATTTAATTAAATGAAAAACAGCAAATTAAATTGGATATTGAATCGTTATGTAGCAATGGTGTTGGTGGGTA
>CAZHPL010000113.1:2090-5320 GCA_964534495.1 uncultured Lishizhenia sp. | reverse complement strand
TCATTTCACTATTGCTGCATATTTTGGTTCCTCAAAAGTCCAATTATCATTCAAAGTATGGGGATATTATTTTATCCATCATCATCACTTTTTTTGTGTGGGAAGGCAATATTCGCATTGATCATTTAATGAATTTTAAATTACCTTGGGAAAAAAGTATTTGGAAACGTATTACAGTTCATTTTTTTGCAACTTTAGTTTACAGCGTTCTAGTCATTTATGTTTTTCTCTTAGTTTATGACAAATACATCTGTGCCTTACCTGCGGATCGTTTGAACAGCATAATTAACGCTTCGTTGCTTATAGGCGTTATGTTTTCTGGTTTTTTAATGTCCGTTGAAATCAGTGTACAGTTTTTTAAAAAATGGAAAATGTCGTTGCTAGAAGCTGAAAAATACAAACAGGAAAGCATTCAAGCACAATTGGAAAATCTTAAAAACCAAATTAATCCTCACTTTCTATTTAATAATCTCAGCGTTCTTTCTTCATTAGTTTATAAAGACCAAGACAAAGCGGTTGAGTTTATCAATCAATTTTCGAAAGTGTATCGCTACCTTTTGGAAAACAGAAGCAAAGAATTGGTGGATTTGAACGAAGAAATGACTTTTGCCAATTCGTATTGTTACTTATTGAAAATTCGTTTTGATGAAGCTTTACAAATCCATTTTCGAGTGGATGAACAAGCAAGATTTAAACTCATTCCTCCGATGGCATTGCAAATATTAATCGAAAATGCAATCAAACACAACGAAGTTTCTGAAGATAATCCGCTTCAAGTTGAGGTTGAAAGTATAGAAAATCAATTGGTTATTCGAAATAACTTACAATTGCGAAAACAACTGGAAAGCAGCTCAAAAACGGGCATAAATAACATTTTGAATCGCTACAAGCATTTTACAAACGATAAAGTAAAAATTGAAGCAACGGCGACACATTTTATTGTCAAACTTCCTCTTTTGGAAACTAAAGAATAAGTATGAAAGTATTAATTGTTGAGGATGAGAAGTTATCGGCTGAGCATCTTCGAACTTTACTGAAACGATTGAACGAAGACATTGAAATCATTGCTGAGCTCGACACGGTTAAGAAAACGGTAGATTTTTTAAAAGTAAAGCCCCAATTGGATTTGATTTTTTTAGACATTCACCTTGCTGACGGCATCAGTTTTGAGATTTTCAATCAAATACCCTTAGAAGTTCCTATCGTTTTTACAACAGCCTTTGACGAATATGCGTTAAGAGCGTTCAAAGTAAACAGCGTGGATTACCTTCTAAAACCAATTGGAATTCAAGATTTGAAACAAGCGATTGATAAGTATAAAAAATGGAACGCATCACCCTTATTAGAGGAGAAGTTTTCCGATTTGATGCAGTACACTCAAAAGAGTTATAAAAATCGATTTCTTGTTAAAATGGGAGATACGATTGCTTCCATAAAGACGGAAGAAATTAATCACTTTATTGCTGAGGAAGGTGTTGTTCTCTTGGTGAATCAAAAGGGAAGACGTTTCTCATTGGATTATACCTTGGACCAACTCGAACAATTGATTGATCCTAGTTTTTTCTATAGGATAAATCGTAAAGTTATTCTCCATATCGACAGAATTGAAAAAGTGAGTTCTTATTTCAATAGTCGCTTGAAAATTCACACGCAACATTTGAATGAAGAAGATGGAATTGTAAGTCGCGAAAGAGTGGCAGCCTTTAAATTATGGTTAGATAAATAATGAAAAATGAAAGTACTTTGTATTAACGGACATCCGAACGATAAGAGTTTTAATCATTCCTTACAAGCAGCATTTGTAAAGAGTTTAGCTTCGAACGGACATCAAATTGAACAATTATTTCTCGGTGAATTATCATTTGAATTGAGTTTAAAAAAAGGATATAGCGAACGCACAGAATGGGAAACTGATTTGGTTAAAGCCTGGAATTTAATTGAAAATGCCGATCATATTGTCTGGTTTTACCCCGTTTGGTGGAGCGCAATGCCAGCCTTAATGAAAGGATTTATTGACCGTATTCTTATTCCAGGAAAAGCATTCAAATACAGAGAAAACAGCCCCATGTGGGATAAATTACTTTTAGGAAAAACCAGCGAAATTGTCTGCACCTTGGATTATCCTCCTTTTTATTACAAGTGGTTTCTGGGTTCACCAGCAACGAAAGTTTTTGAAAAACGGATATTGAATTTTGTGGGGATAAAAAATAAACGCACAACATTACTAGGTCCTGTACGCAATTCTACTTTAGAAAAACGTAATAGGTGGATTCAAAAGGTTGAAAAATTAGGAGCTTCCATTCGTTAAAGGAATCGGAAGCGAATTAAAGAAGTTGATTTTTAAAATTTCTCGATATTTCAAAAACGCAATAAAAAAAAAAAAGGCCGCCTTTTCAGACAGCCTTTGAAATCATATCAAAAGAATATTATCCGTGTTTTGCAGCTAAATAACGCTCCGCATCCAAAGCAGCCATACAACCAGTTCCTGCGGCAGTAATTGCTTGACGGTATGTTTTGTCGGCTGCATCACCTGCAACAAATACACCGGCTACATTCGTTTTTGACGTTCCAGGTTGTGCATATTTGATGTAACCTGTTTCGTCCAAATCAATATAATCCTTGAAAATTTCTGTGTTTGGTTGGTGTCCAATGGCAACGAAAAATCCTGTACATGGAATTTCTTTTTCTTCTTTAGTAGCAACGTTGATAACGCGTGCACCTGTAACCAATTGTCCATCACCCAAAACTTCCAAGGTTTCCGTGTTAAACAAAATTTCAATGTTTTCCGTTTTTTTCACGCGATCCGCCATGATTTTTGAAGCACGGAATTCATCGCGACGTACTAACATCGTTACTTTTTTACATAATTTAGAAAGGTAATGCGCTTCTTCACAAGCAGAATCTCCTGCACCCACAATCACCACTTCTTGTCCACGGTAGAAGAAACCATCACAAACCGCACAAGCCGAAACACCACCACCTAATTGCAGGTATTTTTGTTCGCTTTCCAAACCTAAGTATTTAGCAGAAGCACCTGTCGAAATAATGACTGTTTCCGCGTGAATTTCATGTCCGTCTTCTGTCCAACATTTGTGAATTTCGCCTGAAAAATCAACTTTCGAAATGAAACCAAAACGAATGTCTGTCTCAAATCTTTTCGCTTGTTCTTCCAATTGAACCATCATTTCAGGTCCAGAAATACCTTGTGGATAGCCAGGAAAATTTTCTAC
>CAZHPL010000113.1:0-2080 GCA_964534495.1 uncultured Lishizhenia sp. | reverse complement strand
TACTACTAATTCCAAGTGTCTTATTAATATTGGCAGTACCTAAAACAAATAAATATAACATATCATTTTCTTCATTGGTTGTTGTTAATTGTCCACCAGGTTGAAGTCCTTGGTAAAGAACGGGTTTCATATCTGCTCTTGCCGCATAGATGGCTGCTGTGTATCCTGAAGGTCCTGAACCGATTATCAAACAATGTACTTTTTCTATTGCGCTCATAATTTCATTTTTTGTTGCACAAATTTAACCATTAGTCAACGTATTAGACCGTAATTTCATTTATAATTCCATCAAAATTATTTATAGTCGCTTCATTTTAAAATATCATTAACTTCGCCTTCTGTTAAAAATTTAAGATATGCGTAAATTATCGATTGCTCTTTCATTTGTTTTTGCTGCAGGCATTTCACTAGCACAAACAAATGCAGATCCAAAGCCAGCGGCACCTGCCAATTGGTACAATAAAAACTCGAAAGAAGATAAAATCTATGGTGTAGGAACTGAAAAAGCCTACCAATTATTAAAAGCAAAAGGTAAAACTTCGAAAGAAGTTATTGTTGCGGTGATTGACTCAGGTGTAGAAACAGATCATCCCGATTTAAAGGACGTGATTTGGGTAAACGCGGACGAAATTCCAAACAACGGAATTGACGACGATAAAAACGGATACATCGATGACGTTCACGGATGGTCATTTTTAGGCGGTGCGAAAGAAGATATTAGCGATGAATCCTTGGAGTTGGCACGCATGTACCACAAAGAAGCGAAGTATTTTGAAGGCAAAACGGCGGCTACAGTTTCCGCAAGTGATAAAGAACGTTTTGACAAATTCGTAAAATTGAAAGAAGATTTCACGAAAGAAAAAACGAAAAACGAGCAACAATACCAAAGCATAAAAATGATTGGCGATTACATCAATAACGTTAAAGCGGCTTCAAATGGTGTTTTCTCGAAAGAAACAAACAAAGCGTATGTGCCGAAAGACGAGCGCGAAACGCAAATCAAGAAAAGAATGCCGTTTATTTTCATGGCTGTAAAACCAGAAAAATTAGAGGACGAAATCAAACATGCTGATGAGTCAATTGGCGGAATGGTGAAAATGATGAACATCGATGCGGATAGCATTCGTCGCGCTGTGGTTGGAGACAATCCAGATGACATGAATCAACGCATGTACGGTTGCAACCGTTACGAAGGTCCAGATGCGATGCACGGAACACACGTTTCAGGAATCATTGCTGCGAAAAGAGGTAACGGAATCGGAATTGATGGAATTGCCGACAACGTTAAAATTATGGTGGTGCGTGTTGTACCAAATGGAGACGAAAGAGATAAAGACGTTGCAAACGGAATTCGTTATGCGGTTGACAATGGAGCAACTGTAATCAACATGTCTTTCGGTAAATATTACACACCAAACAAATCAGTGGTTGACGAAGCAATTGCGTATGCGAAAACCAAAGACGTATTGTTGGTTCATGCTGCCGGAAACGACGCGAAAAATAAAGACAAAGAAGATTCGTATCCAACACGCATTTTGAGCAATGGAACCGTTGCAGACAATTGGATTGAAGTAGGAGCGAGCAGCAGTTCATCAAAAGGTAAAAAATTTGTGGCTGATTTCTCTAACTACGGAAAAACAACAGTAGACGTATTTGCTCCAGGAGTTGACATTTATTCAACAGTGCCAAATGCGAAATACGAAGACGCTTCAGGAACAAGTATGGCATGTCCTGCAACAGCAGGTGTTGCCGCTTTGATTCGTGGTTATTTTCCTGAATTGAGTGCTGCCCAAGTACGTGATGTATTAATGAAAACATCTGTTCCTTACACAAAAACAGTTGCCATTCCAGGTGTGAAAAAAAGCAAAGCAAAATTGAAAGATATCTCAATTTCAGGTGGTGTAGTTAATGCTGCAACTGCTGTAGAATACTTATTGAACGGGGGGAAATAAGAATCCTTTCTTCCCATGATTTCGAAAACCATCTGATGATTCAGGTGGTTTTTTGTTTTAGATAGTTACAACTTTTTGGGCGTTCCCCTCAAAAAAAGTCATCATCCTTCTTCCTTTTTTCAGGGTCG
>CAZHPL010000112.1:3183-9655 GCA_964534495.1 uncultured Lishizhenia sp. | reverse complement strand
ACTGGTGGATGACAACATTGACATCCAAATTAATCCAGCCGATATATCCTGGGACACATTTCGTTCTGGAGGTGCCGGAGGTCAGAACGTAAACAAAGTTGAAACAGCTGTTCGTTTAAGGCATGCTCCATCAGGAATTATCATTGAAAACTCAGAGTCCCGTTCGCAGTTGGCAAACAAAGAAAAAGCCATGCAGTTGTTACGTTCACAGTTGTATGAATTAGAATTGCGTGAGCGCATGGAAAAACGCAGTGAAATTGAAGCCGGGAAGAAAAAAATCGAGTGGGGTTCTCAGATTCGCAATTACGTGATGCATCCATATAAATTAGTAAAAGACGTTCGCACGGCTACTGAAACAGCCGACGTGGATGGTGTAATGGATGGAAATATTGATGCTTTCTTGAAATCGTTTTTGATGATGTACGGAGGGTAAATAATGCCCCAAACTATTTTCTAATGCTTGAAAGAGACTAAAAGGAGGACATAAAATTCTTTATAAAGCTTTCTTGCCCTATTTTCAAAAACCTACCTTCTTGGTTTGAATTTTTTCATGCGCAAATACAGCTGTTCGACTTTGTCGCGGGCCCAAGGCGTTCTACGTAAAAAGGTCAAACTGGATTTGATGGAAGGATCATTTTTGAAACAATTGATATTGATTTTCATAGACAATTCTTCCCAGCCATAGTGCTCCACCAATTCTTCCATAATAGTGACCAATTTCACGCCATGTAAAGGGTTGTTAGGTTGAGAATTTTCTGTGGACATATAATGAAATTATGAAGTAATCGTTTCGATTCAGTTAAAAGTAAACATTCAAAGTTAAGCGCTTTCACCTATATCAATTATGTTTTTTTGTATTTTAGAGCCTTTAATACTTTGTTAACCTACAAAAAACACTAAAGCTTGTTGAAGCAAGGTAAAAAAAGTACCGTTTTGCTTTACTTGAAACTGCTGAAAATGCGGTATGTTTCCCTTTTTGTGTTTGGTTTTTTGAGTTTTTTGAGTGGTTTTGGGCAGACGACTGCTTACACATCTTCTACCACTTGGACCGTTCCTGCAGGAGTTACTTGTATTCAAATCGAATGTTGGGGAGCTGGAGGTGGTAGTGGGGGTGCTAAAGGAAGTTCTTATACAGATATTTATGGGTCAACTTCTTACTATGGCGCTGGTGGTGGCGGTGGCGGTGGTGGCGCATATTCAATGAGTCAAGTTATTACAGTAACTCCAGGTCAATCGATTACTATTAATGTTGGTACAGGTGGCTCGGCAGGAGGATCAAACGGTACAACAAATGGAGGAATTGGTGGTACAAGTTCTGTAATTGTTGGTAGCACAACTTATCAGGCAGTTGGAGGTAATGGAGGTAATTCTAGAAATTCAACATCTTCAAATGGTGTTGGTAATGGAGGTTTAGGAGGTGCAGCCGAGACAAATAGTTCCCTATATTCAGTAATGAGAAAAGGAGGTGATGGTGTTGCTGGTCTTATTACTGGAAGTTTTAATTTTGGTGGTTCTGGAGGTGGTGCAGGTGGTTCATCAAGTAATGGAGGTAATGCTGTTATTGCTTCTGGAACTACAGCATCAGTTGTTGGAGCAAGTGGTGGATCCCCATCTGGTGCGGGTGGTCAAGGTCAAAAATCAGGGGGTATAGGTTCAGTTAGTTCTTCGGCAGGAAACATAGCTGGAGGAGGTGGCGGTGGTGCTTCAAATCCAGGCAATAGTTCTTCAGGAGTAGCAGGGCAACAAGGGGCAAGAGGTGAAGTCAGAATAACAATT
Organism: uncultured Lishizhenia sp.; assembly: GCA_964534495.1. Taxonomy (GTDB): domain Bacteria; phylum Bacteroidota; class Bacteroidia; order Flavobacteriales_D; family Crocinitomicaceae; genus UBA952. Next base: position 7,879 of record CAZHPL010000112.1, on the reverse strand, counting down.
TGTACTCCACCATGCTCGCCCCCAACATCTGTAACCTTGTCCGCTTCGAGTACATCGCTTTGCGCAGGTGGGTCAACTAATTTCACGACTTCCATCACGGGAGGATCTGTGAATGGTGGTAACTGGGAATACCAATTTGAATTAACCGATGGAACAGTACTTCAAGCGTGGAGCACAACTTCAACTTATAGCCCAACCAATATTGGAGCTGCTACTTACAATGTAATCGTAAAAGTCAGAAGTTCTGCCTGTAATACAAGTTCTACAACTTCCAACACTGTTGTTGTCACCGTTACCGCTCCGCCCACAACTGCAACCGTATCATCGGCAACTTTGTCCGTTTGTGGGTCTTTAACTTCTGGTTCGTTAGGAGGAAACACACCAACAACAGGAACGGGTTCTTGGTCTTATGTTAGTGGTGTTACAGGTTCTTTTAGTAATGCGTCTTCTCCAAGCTCTACTTTTACTGCTAGTGGGTACGGAACAAGCGTACTACGTTGGACGATTTCCAATTCGCCTTGTACCGCTTCAAGTGTTGATGTAACCGTAACTTTTTCACAAGCAATTGGATGGGCAAATACAAGTTATCCTACATCGGGAACAATTTGCAATGGATTTAATTTTGATGTGTACGGACAAGTATTTATTTCTGGTGTCACTGAAGCAGCAGGTCAAGGAACGGGCGTTACAGCGCAATTGGGCTGGAGTACTTCCAATTCAAATCCAAGTACATGGACAAACTGGACAAGTGCCACATTCAACTCCCAACAAGGAAACAACGACCAATTTTATGCGCAACTTACAGGCTTAGCAACAGGAACGTATTATTATGCTTTTCGTTATTCACTAAATGGGTGCACCTACACTTATGGTGGAACAGGTGGTGTGTGGAGTAGTAATAGCGGTGTGCTTACTGTCAACGACTGTTTCGGAACGTATGCTTCTGCTCCAAATCTTACTTCTTGCAACACAACCGTAGCTGGTCAAGGTGCATTTTACAATACCACAGGTACGGGTGCCGACATGATTAATTCAACAGGAACATCGTATAATTCTTACAACTTTGGAACGTATTACACCAACTCAGCGGGATTAATTCTAAAAGGTGCAGAAGTAAAAACATGGAAAGGCGTAGCAGCCAATGTTTGTTCGGCTAAAATGTATTATCGCACGTATTCAGGTACACCAAGTGGTTCATTTACAATGATTAATTTGCCGTATTACGATGCGTGTTCGGGTGGTGCTTTTCCAACAGGAGGCCCGTGTAATACCAACGACCAAAAATGGCGCGATATTTCTCAAAACATCGATTTAACAACGCTTTCGGCTGGAACATACACGCTTGAAGTATATTACGAAATAACAGGAAGTCATACGAGTACATCGGGATGTGGTACCACTTTAACCTTGAACAATAGCGGTGCGAATTATTCCGCTACTTTTACCTTGGTCAATGCACCCACAGCTTCGAACACAGGACCTTTTTGTGAAAACGCAACCATTCAATTAAATGCCACAGCAGGAGGAAGCAGTACTTATGCTTGGTCAGGACCGAATTCGTTTACAAGTACAAGTCAAAATCCAAGTATTACGAGTGCTACCACTTCCATGACAGGAACGTATACCGTGACCGCAAGTTTAGGAACAGGTTGTACAAAAACGGCAACGACAAGTATTACGGTTAATACTTTACCTTCGATGGTTGCCAACAGCAATAGTCCTGTTTGTGCATCTCAAACTTTGAGTCTTACTGCAACAGATGGTTTTTCGTCTTACGCGTGGACAGGTCCCAATTCATTCACCTCAAGCAGTCAAAATCCATCGATTACCAACTTCCAAGCTGCTAATGCAGGAACGTATACTGTAATTGGAACGGATGCCAACGGATGTCAAGCTACTGCTTCAACCAGTGTGAGTTTAACCACTTCACCTACTGCTTCGTCGAATAGTGCGGTTTGTGTAGGAGGAACGTTGACGCTTTCTACCAATTCAGCCACTTCCTATTTGTGGTCGGGTCCAAATAGTTTTTCTTCTTCCGTTCAAAACCCAACGGTAAGTACCTCTGCTACAACTGCTATGGCGGGAACCTACACTGTTTCCGTTGTAGGTGCTTGTGCTGCAGCAACAGGTGTGGTTGATAATTTTAGTGATGGAAATTTTTCAGCAAGTCCTGTTTGGACTTCTCAATCGGGTGGTTGGCAGATTTATAATATAAGTTCAACACAGTATTTGTATGGTGACAATACTGCCACAGCAGATGTCATAACCACACCAAGTACACAAGCGTATGGAACTTGGAATTTTGATTATAGTTTTCAAACTTATGCTAGTACCACAAGTCAAGTAATTCGTTTTTTCGTAACGGCTAGTTCGACAGGATTATCAACAACAAATGGGTATTACGTTTTTGTGGATGGTGGGGGAAATATTTACTTTAGAAAACTTACGGGAGGAACAGTCACAACGTTGATTACTTCAACATGGACTGCAAATACAACATGGCATACAGTTAAAGTGATTCGCAATTTGGACAATACCTTTCAATTGTTTTTAGATGGCGTTTTAAAAGGAACAAGCTCAGCTGAAAGTACGTACACAACTTCCAGTTATCTAGGTTTTTGGAATACAGGGGCATTTGCATCGGATAATCACCGCGTGGATAATGTTTCATGTACACCCCCAGCATCTGCAACGACAACGGTAACGATTAGCACAGGGCCAACGATAGCCGCAAAAACAGGTACAATTTGTTCGGGTGCGACCTTTACTTTAGCGGGAAGCGGAAGCGATAATATCCCCGTAGGTACAAGCTACACATGGACCTACACCGCCAACGCATCGATAACAGGTGCAACAACGGGAACAGCACAAAGTAGTTTTTCACAAACCTTGACCAACACATCTTCCTTACCGCAAACGATCGTTTATTCTGTAACTCCTACGGGTGGAGGTTGCGCAGGAACGGCTTTTACGGTTACCCTTACAGTAGATGCTCCTTTCGCAGGGGGAACGGTGAGTACCAACCAAACGATTTGTTCGGGGCAAACACCTAGTTTATTATCCAATACAACCATGCCTTCGGGTGGGGCAGGTTTAGGACTTTCCAATTCTGTTCAAATTGGAACGCAATATTGGATGAACACCAATCTAGATGTAGTGAATTACAATGATGGTACGGCTATTGGAAATGTTTTTTCAGGAACAACACCTGCGTATGCTTGGTATAACAATGATTATTCGACTTATGGAGTTTATGGACCTTTGTATAATTGGTATGCAGTCAATACGGGTAAATTGTGTCCGAGTGGTTGGCATGTTCCCACTTTTACAGAATGGCAAACTTTAGATGCATTTGTTGGTTCTTCAACAGCATCAAGAAAATTGAGGTCTTGTAGAAATAATGGTTCAAATGGCTGTCCAACTTCCGTAGATCCTTATTGGCAAAGTTCAAGTTCTTTTGGTACAGATGATTACGGATTTAACGCATTGCCTTCTGGAAGACGTTCTGGTGCATTTTCAAGTTTTGCCAACATTCGAACGAATACAAAATTTTGGTCTTCCACATCCAACAATGACGGAAGCAATGCTTTGGGTTGTGAATTAAGTTATAATACCAGTACAATAGACTTCTCAACGGTTTACCCAATGGCCGATGCTCATTCCGTGCGCTGTATGGGAGATAATGCCACTACTATTCAGAATTCTTATACTTATCAATGGCAACAAGATCCAGGATGTACGGGAAGTTGGACGAATATTTCGGGCGCAAATGCCCTAACGTATCAACCCGGTGCTTTAACACAAACCACTTGCTTCAGACGAGTAACCACGGATGGATGTGGAACCGCTTATTCCAATACCATAACGATAACCGTCAATCCAAGTCCGGTGATTAGCAATATGACCGCAACCATTTGTTCGGGAACGGCCTTTTCGGCTTTACCTGTGGATGGAACTAATGGAACGGTTCCTTCAGGTACAACTTATACGTGGTCAACACCAAGCCTTAGCCCTGCCAGTTCGATTACGGGAGGTAGTGCGCAAGCAACAGGACAAAGCAGTATTTCCCAAACCTTAACCAACACCACAACCGCTAATGCAACTGCAACTTACACTGTTACACCAACAGCTGGTAGCTGCGCAGGAACAAGTTTTACAGTTACTGTAACCGTACTTCCTCCCTTAAATGCAGGTACAGTAAGTGGATTTACCAGTGGAAGCGGACCGGGACATTTGGTGATTTACCAAGTGTACGGCGCAGGAGGGAATTCTGGCGCGACTTACACAAATGATTTTGTTGCTTTGTATAACCCAACTGGTAGTGCAGTAAATTTAAGTGGATGGAGTTTGCAATACGCAAATGCAAGTTCTAATTTTAGTTCTTCAGCGACAAACCAATTGAATTTATCAGGTACCATTCAATCGGGTGGATATTTTCTAGTTCAATTGGCAGCAGGATCAAATACTTTCGCTTCTTTACCAACACCTGACCAAATTGGAAGTATAACAATGGGGGGCAATAATGGAAAAGTCTTACTTGTGAATACAACAACCACATTGAGCGGAACTTGTCCTACTTCCGCTTCGATAATTGACAAAGTAAGTTATGGAACTGGTGAGTGTTTTGAAGGATCTTCTGCAATGAGTGCACTAAGTGCAACTACATGGGCGACCCGTAAGCTCAACGGTTGTCAAG
>CAZHPL010000112.1:0-3173 GCA_964534495.1 uncultured Lishizhenia sp. | reverse complement strand
TGTAACAATTCAAGTGACTCGCTCTACTTATTAGTTAACTCAGCGGATTTTACAGCAGGAAATTCAACAACACCTAAAAATTCAGCTTCACCCACTAATTTCTGTACTACAACCACGTATTCAGAAACACTTTGTGCAGGGCAAAACGCAACGTCTATGACCGTTTCAGGTGTTTCTGGAGGTAATGGAACGTACAGCTATCAATGGTATTATCAAAATGGGTCTGTTTCCTGTCCGACAGGATCAAGTACTGCAGGTTGGACGCCTATCGCTGGTGAAACCAATGCAACTTTTACCCCCACAGCGGTTAGTGCAACAGCAACCTATGCCTGTTTTGTGACCTTCACCGGAGCGAACAGTTGTGGTGGAGCTTGGTCAACCAATTGTCGCGTTGTAACGGTCAATCCAGCACCCATTATTTCCAATATGGCAACAACGGTTTGTAGTGGAACGGCCTTTTCAGCGACACCGATTAATGTAACAAATGGAACAGTACCTAGTGGAACAACGTATTCGTGGTCTGCGCCAACAGCTACCGGAATCACGGGAACAGCAGCAGGAACGGCAGTTTCAAGTGTTACTGGAACCTTGACCAATACAACTACTTTGCCCATAAACGTGGTATATACCATAACACCCGTCTCAGGTACGTGTACGGGAAGTGCTTACACGTTAACCGTAACGGTAAACCCTGGGCCGTCATTAAGTAATGGAACTACTTCTGCTTGTACGGGAGTAGCATTTAGCTTCACGCCAACAGGAAGTTTGATTCCATCGGGTACAACGTATGCTTGGTCATCTCCAACAGGCGTTAATTTTTCTGGAGGTGCAGCTGGAAGTAATGCCACAACTATTGATGGAACATTAACACTCACTTCAGGTTCAGCAACTACAGCCACTTATACCATTACACCTACTTTTGGTTCTTGTTCGGGAACAGCGTTTACCTTGAGTGTTGCTGTATCATCATGTGTTCCACCGGCAGCTTTTACTTCTTGTAATTTAGTAGTTTATCGAGTGGGTGATGTAACAACAACTTTAACGAATGCGGCAGTTCCTGTTTCGATACAAGAAATATCATCCACAGGTTCGACGGTTCAAACGATAAGTAACTTATTTATTGGGACTAACTTGCTTACGCAAGGAGGAACATCTACCTCGAGTGGTTTTATGAATAGTAACAATGGTTATTTGGCTGTGCCCGGTTTAAACACTGCTTTAGGAACGGCAAGTGCTACCGCTGAAAACTCAAAAGTGACGCATGTTTTGGATGGAAGTGCAACTTTATTAACGCGTGTTTTGCATCCAACTTCAGGAACAATGCCCTTTACTTCCAATACGTATCGAAGTGTTGTACCTGTTTCATCCACAACTTTTTATTGTGCTGGAACAGCCACTTCAACGGGTGGGATTTGGTATTACGACGGCACGAATTTCACGCAGATTTACAATACGCAAAACAATGTACGTAACCTAGAAATTTTCAATGGAAACTTGTATTTCTCCGTTGCTGCAGGTTCAGCTAGAGGTATTTATCAATTAGGAACGGGATTACCTACAACGGCTGGACAAACAGCTACTTTATTGTTTTCTAATGATCAAGCCAATAGTTCCGTTTATAATTTTTCAATCAGTCCAGATGGATGCACAGCGTATTTAGCAGATGATGGTTCAGGGTCTTTGAGCTTAGCAGGAATTGCAAAATTCAAAAAAACAGCAGGCGTTTGGAGTAATACTTATACGTACACGACAAGTGGTAGCACAAGAGGATTAGTTGTTGACTATTCAGCGGCACAAGCGAAAATTTATGCGACAACAGCGCCTTCAAACGGTGTTGTTTGTAGTACAGTGATTGCATTAACAGACAATGGAACGACATTTACCTCCAATTGGTCTTTATCGGCAGGATCAAATTATGGATTTGCGGGTATCGATTTTACCCCCAATTCTGCTGCGACCATTTCAAATACGAATAACGTTAATGCGCAAAGTTTCTCCGTTTGTCAAAATGGAACAGCTCAAACCTTAACCGTTGCTGCTGCTACCAGTTCAAACACATTGTCCTATCAATGGTATTCAAATTCAACGAACGATTTATGTGGTGCAAGTGCTATTTCTGGTGCAACCAATTCAACGTATACACCACCTGTTTCAAGTCCAGGAACAACCTATTATTTTGATATGATTTCAAGTAGTTGCGCAACTACCAACTACAGTTCCATTGCAAGCGTCACGGTCAATCCAAACCCAACGGCAAGTATAACATCCTCCACGCTTTGCCAAGGTAGTTCGGCTACTTTAACAGCGAGTGGAGGAGGGACCTATTTATGGACACCAGGAGGTCAAACAACGAATCAGATAAGCATCAATTCCGCTGGAATATATTCTGTTACGGTTACAGATTCAAATGGTTGTACAAATTCTGCTTCCACGACGATTTCAGTTTCAATTCCGCCTGGTATCAATGCGATCAGTCCACCGTGATTTATACTAGTTAATATTTTTTGATTCTTCCCATGATCTGTTTATCCCTTCGGAGCGTAACAAAGGGGGAGTATGCCAGAATATTATTATCCTTCCCACGATCTGTTTCCCCCTTCGGAGGGGTTCGCCGCGGCGAATAAGGAGGAGGACAAAGGGGGAGGATAGTAATTAGATTATTTCTAAATAAACATTAGCATATTAGTAAAGAAATTAATTGAAGTTTACGTATATTTACGCAAAGCATATTTTTGCTACCGAAAACGCTGTGTTAACTTGAAAGAAAGACTGCTACTAATAATAGAGTTGTTATTGTATTATCCAAAAAATTGGGTGGTTGCAATTCTTGTCTTGCTTTTCACTCAAGTTGCTTTTTCTCAGAATAATCAAGATTGTTCAGGTGCCATTCCAGTATGTCAACAAACGTATATCCAAAATAGTTCGTACACGGGTTATGGAAATACGCAAGAAGTGTACAACACCTGTTTGTTAAACAACGAACAAGCCTCTGTTTGGTATGTGTTTACTGTACAAACCAGTGGTACTTTTTTCTTCAATATCAATACCTCCAATGATCCTAAACACTTCCTTCCTTGAATAAAAAATATCCAGTGGACAAAAATTATGACAATTACCAATAGCATCAATAGTAACAATTCTTTCTGAAAATCTACATTTCTTATTGTTGTCAG
>CAZHPL010000111.1:7374-9750 GCA_964534495.1 uncultured Lishizhenia sp. | reverse complement strand
GCTGCTTCTACCACTAATTCTACATTTTGAACACCTTCGGACATGGCCGTAAAAGTGGTCAAATTTGCCAAAGTAGCATTTTTATCATCTTCCGTTAAACTTCCTTTCGCAACTTGGCGGTCCAAATTTTTTGATATAGTCGCAATTGCCTTATCCAAAGCAGGCTGTGACACATCAATTAAACTCACTTTGTAACCAAATTGTGCAAACACATGCGCAATTCCGTTACCCATTGTCCCCGCACCTATAACAGCAACATTTTTCATAGTTTGAATTTTTTTAACAAATATACGCAATCAATTAACATCTGCTTTCAGATTATTTTGTTAAGTAAATCAAATTATTAACTTTGTTTTAATGGCAATGCGAAAACTAGTTAAACAATTGAAAACCAATGATTTCCTGAAATCAGTTTCCATACTGATGACTGGTACACTCATTGCTCAAGGAATAGGTTACGCACTTGCTCCCCTGATTTCCAGATTGTTCACACCTGATGAAGTAGGAGATTTTGCCATTTTTAGTCGTTTAACCGTTTTATTGACAACGATTGCAACGGCTCGTTATGAATACTCAATTCCCATTGCCAAAAGTGACGATCATTCCTTTCATTTATTTCGGTTAAGCTTACGCATTGCCTTTGTTTCCTCAGCCATTAGTGTTTTGCTTTTCTTCCTTTATTTCCTGTTTTTCGATAAAAACACAGTAAATCTGATTTGGGGAATGTTTGTTGTTTTAACGGCATTCGCATTAGTGTTTTTCAATATTGGAACGAATTGGTCCATTCGCCACAAGCAGTTCACAAAAATCTCTTTTTCAAAAATGACCTCGTCATTTGGAACTAACGTTTCTAGGGTTGTTTTTGGCTTTTTACACATGGGTAAATGGGGCTTAATTTTCTCCTTATTAATTGGAAGTGTTTTATCCAGCCTTCATTTTGTAAAAGATTATTTCTTCCAAAGAAGCAAATCGGAACACCACTTGTCTCGCAAAAAAATGCGTGTATTATCCAGAATTTACAAGGATTTTCCAATTGCTAATTTGCCCCACGCTTTAACGGATAGTTTACGCGATTTATTAGTCGCTTACATTTTGACAGAACTCTATTCCAAAGCCGTTTGTGGTTCGTATGACCACTCTTTTCGTATGTTGCGCTTACCGATAATGTTGTTCGGAGTTTCGATGGGACAAGTGTTTTTCAATAAAATTTCTGAGAGTATTCACACCAACAAACCTATTTTGCCACAAGTTCAAAAAATGCTCTTGATGCTTACAGGTATTGGAATCATTCCATTTACTGTTGTCTTTTTCATTGGTGGAAATTTATTTGCTTTAGTTTTCGGACATGAATGGTATCAAGCAGGAAAATTATCCGAAATTATGGCTCCTTGGTTGTTCTTGAACTTTGTGACTTCTCCCCTCTCCACATTGCCCTTAGTTCTCAATAAACAAAAGAGTTTTTTCGCCATTGGACTACTTCTTTCTATTGCTCAAATTGTTGGTTTTGCAGTAATTCCTCATTTTACTGGCGATATGCATTCGAATGTGTACGCTGTTTTTCGCTATGTAACCATCGGTCAAGTACTCATTAGCTTGATTTCGGTTTGGTACTTTCTAAAAATTGCTCAAGATTCTGATTATTCAAATTCGGTTGATGTTGGCTATTTCAAATAAGTCAGAATTAGTCAAAGAAATCATTTTTGCAGGAATACTATTTCTGCCCGGTTTTTATTTTGCGAGTGAAACCTATTACTTGCTGTTACCTTTGGCGGTCTTGCTTTTTGAAATCAAAAATTTTCCGAAACATTTTCAGTCTCTAAAGCAGTCAAAGAAACACCAATTAAGTGTGTTCTTATTGTTAGGTTTTGTTCTTTTAGCTACTCTTAATAAAGCTATAAATGGTTTACCCATAACCTGTTTGAAAGACTATTACGCATCCTACTTTCTATTTCCAATTCTCGTTTTTACAGCTTTTTTTCTTCGAAAAATCAATTTTGGGAGATGGGTAATTCTACTTGTATGCCTTGAAGTTCTTGTATGCCTTCTCGAATATTTCAGTGGTGTACGTTCATTCTTTCCAGTAGAAAAACCTCCCATTGACTTCACTAGCAATTTCATTTACGATCATCGCGTTTTTGGTGTAAGTGTCAATTCTTCCGTTGTTTCCTTCAAGTTATTAGCTGCTTTACTTCTCTTGGAAAATCAAGCATGGAAGAAATGGTTAAAATTCGCTGTACAAGCCTTTTTATTTGTTGGCGTTATCATTACGTTTAATCGAGCATTGATTTTAACGGTACTTTTCTTGTATTTGTTATTGGCGATTTTCTCATTTTGGAAACAAAACCGGAAAAAAAAAATAAATCAAAAAAATTATGA
>CAZHPL010000111.1:0-7364 GCA_964534495.1 uncultured Lishizhenia sp. | reverse complement strand
AATTGCACCACTCTTTTTGTTTTTCTTGATTTTTCAAGGATTTTCGAAGCATTCATTTATTACAGAACTCAACAAAAAAAATCCTGAAACCAAGAAATTAGAAGTCGTTAAAGTACAAGCTTTGGTGCAGGCAAAAGGTCAGCAATCGTGCATGGCGGCTTATCAACCGAAAATGAAACAAGGAACGGAATTGAATCAAAACTTGTTCTTCACAAAGCTTTTAATTGGTAGCACACAACATATTAACACATCGGGCAGAACCTTGATTTGGGCAAATTTCTTTCAATTTATTGAAGAACATCCTTGGTTTGGAAATGGCTCAGACAAATTATATTTCAGAGAAAAAGACCCCGCAACTGGAACGGAAAAATGGGTACATGCACACAATTCATTCTTGGAAATTGTAGCCACACACGGCATCTTGCTCACCGTTTTCTTTTTCCTGATTTTAGTGTTTTTATGGCGCAAAAAGAACATCGTTTTCCTTGCTACTTTGTTTTTTTTCTCGCTCTTTCAATACGGAATTTTCTGGGGCATTTCGATTTTAGACATAATTTTTATGGTTTTTCTGTTGAGTCCGGTAACTTTGTGGCGAAATGAAAGTCAGTCAGCTTATTGAAGAAATTGAATCTAATCCACAACTGGCTTCGCTTAACGTTTCATTTCGAGGTAAAAAACATCAAATTTACCCGTGGCTGAAAGGGCGTTATTTTCATAAATTCGTTGTTGGCGAAGAAAGTTTAGCTGAGAAAAATACTTCGTTGCTATTCCGTCAAATCACTTCTTTTTTCTACGGTTTTTTCCATTTATTCAAACGCTACGATGCTTGGGGATTTTCGAATGTACAGGAACGCGTTTTGGTGGATGGCAAATACTTCGATAAATTGTATGATGGCTTTAATGAATTGAAAGACTACCGAATTTTATTAATCGAATTACAATTATTCAAGCAATATCCAAGACGTAAAATTTACTCCAAACAAATTGTTTCCAAAGCATTTTTCATGTTGCAAGAGGAGGTCTATCAACGCTTGTTTTTACGAAAAATAAACCTTGAAAATGAAACCATTCTTTCTGAAATCGAACAAAAAACTGGTGTAACAATCGATGCGAAAAATGCTGTTCGAAAATACCTTGCACAATATGCTGTGATGCGATTTTGGTTGCGCATTTTGAAAAATCCCAAACTCGTTTTTACGACTGTTTCGTACTCCAATTTTGGTTACATACTTGCTTTTCATGAACGTGGAATCAAAGTAGTTGAATTACAACACGGCGTTATTTCTGAAGGACATCAGGCGTATAATTACAAACAGACATTTGAAGCAAATGCATTTCCGGATGCGCTAGCTGTTTGGAGTAAAAAAGAATACAGTTTTCTTCACGAAAAAACACATTTTCCAACCAAAACGATTTTTCCAATTGGCAGACCTATTTTAGAAAAGTATGCTTCACTTGCCGTCGAAAGTACAACTTTAAAAACGATTTGTGTTTCCCTTCAAGATGGCACAATTGGCGATCGATTGATAAATGAACTGCTTAGCTTCAATGAACGCTTCCCAACTCAATTACAGTTTCAATTGCAATGCAGAAGAACAACCGAAGCATCCTACCGAGAACGATTTGATTTCCCTTCTAACTTCCATTTTTTCACAGGAACTATTTACGAAAATATCGCACAATCAGATTTACACATCACCGCTTTTTCGACCTCAGCGATTGAAAGTTTAGTTATTGGAAAAGCAGTCGTTTTTTTAGACGAAAGCGGAAAAGCAAAGGAAGTTTTTGGAGACATGATTGCCACTAATCACTATTGTTCACTTGTTCATAATGCGGAAGAATTAAAAGCTTTTCTCAGTGAATTAACTATTCCTGCAAAGGCAGATGTGCAAAGCGCAAGTGAAGATTTGAACACCCCCAATTATACACTACAATTAAAAAAACTCATCGCTAATCTGACCGCATGAAATTAAACGGATTTGTAAAAAACATTGGTATTTACACGTTTTCAAATGTGTTGAATGCAGCGATTCCGTTTTTACTTTTACCGGTTTTGACGCGTCATCTCTCCCCTGCTGATTATGGGATTTTGACCAATTACAACGCGATCATCAACTTATTGATTCCTTTTATCGGATTGAATTTAATGTCCTCACTTCAAATCATTTATGTGAAGAAAAAAGAGGAAATCGGTTCTTACATCAGTAGTGGGATTTTGATGACGATTTGCATGACTCTTGTCTTCACGGGTTTGATTTTGATTTTTAAAAATCCGCTTGCAAAAGTGACGGGAATTCCAGTTCATTTTGTGTATTTGACCGCTTTGTACGCGGCATACAACAACATCGTAGAAGTGCTACTAGCCTTTTGGAGAATGGAAGACAAAGCGATGCATTATGGGATTTTTAGAGTGGGGAGAACAATCGTGGAACTGAGTATTGCACTGGTTTTAATCATTTATTATCAGTTTCATTTTGAAGGTTCCATTCTTGCAATTTCTTATTCGTATGGAATTGGCGCTTTGTTGGCCTTATTGCTGTTGTTTCAACGAAAAATGTTGGTTTTCGATTGGAAAAAAGAGCACATTCGTCATTTGTTGTCGTACGGTATTCCGTTGATTCCTCATGTATTGAGCGGCGTTGCCATCATGTACACCGACAAATTGATGTTATCTGCTATGAAAAACGTTGAGGCAAATGGGATTTTTTCAGTGGGTTTTATGGTTGGACAAGTAATTGGGATGTTACAAAATTCGTTCAACCAAGCTTGGGTGCCTTGGGTGTATCGCATTTTGAAGTCAGAAGATGAAAAGGGAAAACAAAAAATTGTGCGTTACACCTATCTGTACATTATCGGAATTTTAGTTTTAGTCGTGCTTTTATGGGGCATTACTCCATTGATTTACACGGTAATCGGCAAAGATTTTTCATCTGGAATGTCCTTGGTTTTTTGGATTGCACTTGGATTTGCTTTTAACGGCATGTACAAAATGGTGAGTGTTTATTTCTTTTATTTGGAAAAAACAAAACAACTTGCTGCCTTATCCTTCTTCGTTGCCTTTGTAAATGTAGGCTTAAACTGGTTTTTGATTCCTCATTTTGGATTTACAGGAGCCGCACTTTCGACAATGACCGCTATGTTCCTTCAATTTGTAATGACATGGGTATGGTCGGTCAAGTACATTCAAATGCCTTGGTTTAAATTCTGATTCCGTACCTTTGCGCCGTGATTTTTGGAATTGAAAAAGAAAAAGACGCGCGTTATTACGCTTTGTTAGTCAATGCAGCCTTGGTTTCAGTAATGGAATTGGCGCCCGTTCTAATCGGGATTTTTGTTATTACAAGCTTCATTTATATTTTCAGAAAAAGCAATGCCAACGAATGGTGGAATTGGCGAAAAGCTGTCATGGCAGGCGTTCCATTTGTTTTGGCAATTATCGGACTCATCAACACGAGCGATTTTAATCAAGGGTGGGCAGATGTTTCGCGCCTACTGCCCTATTGCATTTATCCGCTTTTTTTACTCGGCATTTCCCCAGAACTTAAAGCAAAATGGCATCGTTCATTCACTTGGATGCTCATTTTGGGCGTAACAGCAAACCTGAATTTTTACTTGATTCGAGCGAGTTTACGCTTTATTGAAACCGGAAATACACGTCATTTTTTCTATATCAATTTGGTGCAGGAAACAAACACATTATCCTTTTTTGTACTCATCGCTCTTTTGTTAGCCTTATTGAAATTTAGTTGCGGAATCAATCCTCGCCGAAAAATCATTTTTAGTAGTTTATTAGTACTAAATCTTCTTATTGGGTTGTTGTTAATGCAAAGCCGAATGATTATTCTGATTTTCTTGGTTTTATGCGTGTTTTTTGCACTTTACAACTGGCGAAATCTAGCCGGAAAAGCATTTTTAGCAACAAGCATTTTGACAGGTTTATTATTACTTTCTCCAGCATTGAATGGGCGTTTTGATTCTATGACACCACAAAAAGTAGCTGTCAGCGATTCCACAAAAAAAGAAATTCTAGTAGCACAAATCGATACGATTACCTGTATGGGATCTGCCACTTTGAGGATGAATGCGATGAAAACGGCCTTGGTCATTATCAAGGAAAATCCTGTGGTGGGAGTTGGTACCGGCGATTGGCGAAATGAAATGTATTTCCACTACCAAAAAGCAGGAATGGAATGCAATGCGAAAGAAAAAACGGCCCCGCATAATCAATTTTTACGAATAGCAGTGAAGCATGGAATCATTGGTTTGATAGTGTTTTTACTGACTTTGGCTTATTTGTTTTTTCCAGCTTGGCATTCAAAAGATGTAGAAAGAATGGCCGTTGCGCTTTCTGTCGGTATGAGTTGCGTGGCGTATGATTGCGTGGACGGCGGCGCTTCTGCTCCATTTATCGCACTTATTTTTGGTTGGTTTATGCTCCGAAGAAAATGAAAAAACTCCTGATTTTAACCCAATATTATCCACCTGAAATTGGTGCACCACAAAATCGTTTGCACGAATTAGCTGTTCGCTTAAAAGCTGCTGGTTTACATGTGGAAGTGTTGACGGCTTTGCCCAATTATCCACGCATGGAAATCATGGAGGCTTATCGAAACGGGCAAAATCGAGAAGAAGTAATTGACGGTATTCCTGTGCATCGTTCGTGGATTTATGTGAGTCATTCCAAAGGCATTTTCAGTCGGTTGATGAACTACTTTTCGTTTGTTGTGACCTCCTATTTTAGAGGCAGAAAACTGGCTTCATTCGATTATGTAATGGTTGAAAGTCCACCTTTGTTTTTAGGCTATTCAGCACTCGCCTTGAAACGAAAATTGAAGGCAAAATTAATCTTTAACGTTTCAGATTTATGGCCTGAAAGTGCTGAGAAATTAGGCATTGTAAGCAATCAACGCTTGTTGAAACTCGCCTATAATTTAGAAGCAAAATGTTACAAAAATGCAGATTTAATAACGGGTCAAACACAAGGAATTGTTGCCGACATACAACGTCGTTTTCCTGACAGGAATGTGTTTTGGCTTCCCAATGGAGTTGATGTTAATTATTATAATCCTGAGACAATTGAAGAAAGTGATTTTCGTCAAAAACAGCAATTTGCAAAGGAAGATATTTTGTTTTTCTACGGTGGGATTTTGGGTCATGCGCAAGGATTGGAAGTGATTTTGAATGCTGCCAAACGAACGGAGCAATTTCCAAATATCAAATATATTTTACAAGGCGCTGGACCCGAAAAAGAAAAATTAGAAGCCTTGAAACAGCAGTTGAAATTAGAAAATGTCTTTTTCCTAGAACCCGTTTCAAAAAATCAAATGCCAGGAATTGTCAAATCCATTGACGTTGCTTTGGTTCCACTCAAAAATTTGCCTTTATTTCAAGGAGCCATTCCTTCCAAAGTGTTTGAAGCTTTAGCGATGGAAAAACCTTTGTTGCTCGGCGTGGACGGAGAAGCGCGAACACATTTTATCGACAAGGCAAATGCGGGTTTATTCTTCGAGCCAGAAAACGATACGGATTTAGCTGAAAAAGCCATTTGGTTGGCAACTCATCCCGAATCATTAGCGGAAATGGGCAAAAATGCAAGAAAGTATGTAACGGAGCATTTCAATCGAAATCAAATAGCGAATGATTTCCTGGAAAAATTAAGCTCTGAAAGCACGTAATAAAAAGTCAGTTCGATTAACTTTACAGAAAAAAAATCATGCAAGTTTGTGTTTATTGCGCCTCAAGTGGACAAATTCACCCAGAATATTTTGAAGCAACAGCTGCCTTAGCAAGCGAATTAGTAAAAAACGATGTAAAAGTTGTTTTTGGTGGCGGTTCCTCAGGTCTAATGGGACAATTGGCAGATGCGGTTTTGGCAGAAGGAGGAAAAATAAAAGGAATCATGCCACAATTCATGAACGAAGTTGAATGGGGACACCAAGGTGTTTCTGACTTTGTTTACACACAAACGATGCACGAGCGCAAAGCTAAATTTCTAGAAGGAACCGATGCCTTGATTGCTTTACCGGGTGGAACGGGAACTTTCGAAGAATTGTTTGAAGCCATTACTTTGAAAAAGTTAGGACAATTTACAAAACCCATTATTTTGTTGAATACGCGTGGCTATTTTGAACCCTTTCAACAACTAATGGAACATGCCATTTCGGAAGGATTTATGGGCAATGAATACCGTGAGATTTGGAAACTCGTAGCTTCACCAGAAGAAGTGTTGCCTGCTATTCACGCCATGGAAATTTGGACAAAAGGGCTGAAAGAAGCAGCACATTATCGCCATGGAGATGGGAATTAATACTTGTTTTTTCACCTAGTGAATCACGACGAAACGTTGACTGTACTTTTTAGTTGATGTCACTAATTGGAAATAATAAACCCCATTTGCGAAATTTTGTACATCCAAATCATACGAAAATGTTCCTGCTGTTTTTTTACCAGCATCTAGCATTTTTATGTTTTCACCTAAACTATTAACAACTTGTAATTGAATCAAGTCGCTTTCTTTTAAGCTGAAAACCAATTTTGTGGATGCTGAAACCGGATTCGGGTACACAAACACCTTTAAGTCAATTGGGTAAGAAATAGAAATTGAGCCAGCGAGTTCGTTCAATAATTCAAGGTATTCACCCATTGTTGGTACATCTAAATATTTTCCATTAATAGCCGCTTGATTTATATGACGACCAATCAAAGTTGTAATGGAATCTTTTAGCCCGATAGAAATGACAGATGAGTTCAATGTAAAACCTTTTAATAGCCAGCGAAAACCTGTAGCTGATTCACATGTATAAACATCATTCGTCATGGATTGAATGGCTCTATTGGTCATTGTTTTAATTTCATCATAATACAGATCAGAATTGGATAAAACGGCCAATGTTGGGACGCAATTTTGAATCATAACGCTTTGGTACTTAGCCCGAGCATTGTGTCCATCAACCCATTTTCCATTTGAAAGTTGGCCAGGAAAAACTGCATATCTCAGTGTTTTTTGTGCTCTATTCAAATAAGTCAGATCATTTGTTAATTGAAAAGCTCGAGTTAAACCCAAAGAAGCAAATGTGTTGTAATTGAAGTTCAAATTAAAGGAAAGCGGTATCAAATATTGACCAACAGAAATAGCTATGTTTTTATAGTTTTGATTCCCTGTAAGTTGGTAAGCTTGGTAATAAGCATTTGCAATCACACCCGCATCAAATTTGAATTCCCCCGAGTTTTTGTCGTCGATAATCCAACCGTTTTGAAGAACATGAACGGAGTCTGCACCACAATTATTGATGAAATTTTGAATTACGGAAGTAAAAACAGGGTCTGAATAATCTCTCAGATCAGGAAATGGAAAAGCTCCTGAT
>CAZHPL010000110.1:0-9929 GCA_964534495.1 uncultured Lishizhenia sp. | reverse complement strand
CTTCGGCTACATCGAGCTCAATCAACGTAAACCCAAGTCCAACGACTACATTTAGCGTGGTTGCAACCGATGCTAATGGCTGTACGGATAGTGAAACAACCACAATTAGCGTTACAGCACTACCAACACCAAATACTCAAAACATTGTGTTGTGTTACGGTGAAACGTTCACAGTAGGTTCAAATACATACTCTACTAGTGGAACATACACAGATACATTTTTGGGTATAAACGGTTGTGACAGTGTAGTTACAACTAATTTAACAATCAAGCCATTTGTATCAAGTAGTCAATCCTTGGTATTGTGTGCAGGTGAAAGTTATGCTATTGGAACATCGACTTACACTACCTCTGGAACATACACAGATGTATTGACAGCAATGGATGGATGTGACAGTACAGTTTATACGGATTTGACGATTTTACCAGCAAATGTCTTTTCACAAAACATCACGCTTTGCAACGGTGATACCTATACAATCGGCGATTCGGTTTACACTATATCAGGAACGTACACCAATGTGTTGACTGCACAAAATGGATGTGATAGTACTGTAACTACCAATTTGACCATTTTGAACCCGAATACAACTTCACAAAACATTGTTCTTTGCTTTGGGGATAGCTATACAATAGGTGACTCAACATACACAATGGCTGGAGTTTACACAAACGTTTTGACATCCAGCATGGGTTGTGATAGTACGGTGACAACGACGATAACGGTAAACGCACCGGTAAATGTTGCAACAACGGTCAGTGAAATTACTATCACAGCAACGGCAAGCAACGCTACGTATCAATGGATAAATTGCGCAACCAACCAAGCTATTGCAGGTGCAACCAACCAAAGCTATACAGCTACAGCGAATGGTGAATATGCAGTTATTGTAACCCAAAACAACTGTTCCGACACAAGTGCATGTGTGACGATTGATAATGTTGGGTTAGAGGAGAATGAATGGATAGTTAATCTTTATCCAAATCCAGCAACCGAAGATATCAATATTGAAACGACTGAAAACATGGAATTTATTCGCATTTTTGATTTCAGTGGTAAATTAGTTGCTGAAAAAGAAGTTAAAGCAAACGCGACTAGTTTTTCCTTAGGGAATTTTATAAAAGGCATATATTCTCTTCAAGTTAATACTTCCAATGCCAGTAAAATCATTCGTTTTGTAAAAGAATAAAAAGTTAGGTGAGTTAACTAACACAAGCGAGGAGGCGCCGAGGAAACTTGGCGCTTTTTTCGTTTAGCTATTTTAAATGCCATTTATGACCATTAGCTTCAGAAATAAGCAGTATTTATTCTACATTTAGGCAAAAAAATCATGGCATTAATTAAGGAATGTAGAGGTGCAACTCCTGTTTTTGGTGAAGATTGCTGGTTGGCAGAAAATGCAACAATTGTGGGTGATGTGGTTATGGGAAACCAATGTTCGGTTTGGTTCAACGCAGTTGTACGTGGCGATGTCAATTCGATTCGAATGGGAAACAAGGTCAATATTCAGGATGGAGCAGTAATTCATTGTACGTTTGAAAAAACGAAGGTCAACCTTGGAAATAATGTTTCGATTGGACACAATGCTTTGGTTCATGGTTGTACAGTAGAAGACAATGTACTGATTGGCATGGGCGCTATTGTGATGGATGATTGCTACATCGAGGCGAATTGTATCATCGCAGCAGGAGCCGTTTTACTCGAAGGCACGCGTGTAGAATCGTGGAGTATTTACGCCGGTGTACCTGCTAAAAAAGTAAAAACGCTTTCACCCGAATTATTTACCGGTGAAGTACAACGCATCGCGAACAATTACGTGATGTATTCAGGTTGGTTTAAAGAGGAAAAATAAAATCTACCCTTCGAAATCACGTTTCAAATCTTCCACCACTTCTTTGACTGAGCGAATGGCATGCACATGTTCAATGGATGGACCTGCGCACCAAACCGTCTTATACGTTGAGCTAAACGCCGCTTTTTCCAAGCTTTTCATGCCGCGCATAAACGTTAATGCTTTCGCCCATTTTTTCAATTTTTTATTCTTATTCAATAATCGCTCAACAATATTTTGATTAGTACCCACTTTTTGAACGTAAGGAGTATTGATAACCGTACAGGGTGTGCCGGATAATTTAGTGGTCATCACAATATCCTTTGCGTCGTATTTTACACAGGCCTCTTTATAGTCTTGCGAAACGGGAGCTTCTGTTGTGGCAATGAAAATACTTCCCATTGATACGCCGTCTGCACCTAATGCCAACATTTCTTTAACACCTTTACCTGTTCCAATTCCTCCAGCGGATAATACCGGAATTTTGCAAGCGGCTTTCAATTCAGGAATGAGTTTTTTGTAGGAAGTTGGTCCTGCATGTCCTCCTGCTTCTTTTGAAACGGCGATAATGGCATCTGCACCCAAGGCTTCCACTTTTAAAGCGTATTTTACATCTGTAACATCACAAAAAACTTTCACACCGTATTGGTGTGCCATGTTGATGGTTTCTTCTGGAGAACCCAAAGATGTGATAAAAAAATCTACTTTTTCTTCACAACAAACTTTAAGTTGTTCCTTGTACATGAAGTTGGATTTGTTCACAATCAAGTTGATTCCAAAGGGTCCTTGTGCTTCTTCTTTAATGTGGCGAATGGCTTTGCGTAAGTCGTCTGTGGTTCTGTAATTTAATGCAGGAATACAACCCGTAATTCCCGCTTTGATGCCTTCGATAATCATAGCTTCGTTTGAAACAAGAAACATGGGCGCCATAATAACTGGGAATTCGATATTTAGCAAAGAGCAGAGCAAAGGCTTATTTTCCATCATTTTTATTTGAGAAATAAATTGTAGATTTATCTTCAAAGTTATGTAATCTTTTTTGCTTTTGCGGTTTATTGGGTGGTGATGCGATTTTCTTTCTTTCTTTTTTGGTTGTTCTCTTTTTCCACGTTCTCGCAAGATTACTTAGTGGAAGACCATGCGAAATACACCTTCGAAATGATTGAGGAAGATTTGCTTGCCTTTTCAAAAGTATTTCCTGAACTTACGAAACTCGACACCTTTGCGCGCTCAGAGTTTGATTTACCTATGTATCGTTTGGTCATTTCAAAAAACGGCATAAATGGAAAATGGCCTTTGGTTTTGGTGGGTAACATTCACGCAAGAGAAGATTACAGTTCCAAATATGTGATGAAATTTGCCAATTTATTTTTGCTTTCTGCAAGCGGAAAAAGTGCAGTTTATCCAGATGCAGCTTCATTGTTGGAAAAGTGGTATTTGGTAATTATTCCCGTTGCCAACCCCGATGGGCTTAAAATCGCACACGAAGACTGGACTTCAATTGAATCCCACAAAGACAGCGTATTAGCCCTGAAGCGTATGCAAACCTTGGCGGAATGGAAAGCGAATGGAAAAGGAATTGATTTGAATAGCAATTTCAATGATGGAAACCATCTGTACAAATGTTCGGCGATTAATCAGGAAGCACCAGCATCGGAAGGCTATAAAGGGTGTTTTCCATCAGAAGCCAAGGAAGTAATCGCATTGGAGCAACTGCTGTTAAATCTTAATCCATTGTTGACCTTGTCTTTTCACACGAAGGGAAATGTGCTTTTTTGGCGCGATTGTGATACCTACACCCAATTCAATGAAGTGGACAGCATTATCAATCATCGTGTAGCGCGACAAACAGGTTTAAATCTTGCTCCCATTTCTTATAATCCTATTTCGTACGGCTGTGGTTTAGAAAATTTCGTTCGCGCTCGTTTGAGTCAGTTGGCGGTTTGCGTAGAGCTTTCTCCCATGATAAACGGCAGAATTCAACATCCTGATCGAAAGTTCAACGAACTTGTTTGGAAAAATTGCGAACAATTACCAATTATTTACATGCAAGCAATGCTAGACTGTCAGGAACAATGGACGGAGTTGATGAAAAATGCAGGGAATCCTTAGCCCTCATCCCACAAAAGCAAGCGCATTTCAACATAAACTCCTCGCATATAATACGGATTAGGTCCTCTTTTGGTCATGTTCCAATAAAGACCCGAATTGAGCGAAAGTTTACATAAATCATATCCCAAACCAAAGCGCATAAAAGAATCCTTGAAATCTGTACTATAGGCTACGGATGCTTGTAAACCTGCCGGAAATATGGCAAAAAACATACCTTTACCTGCCGTTGCGCCTATGTTTAACATGTATCTCGGAGCCTCTGTTAATTTACTCCAATTGTGATAATTCATGTCCGATTTATATTTCCAATCAAAAGAAACAAAAGGCAAAGCGTAGTAGTCCCATTCTCCTTCAATTGGAATGCCCATAAATTCTTCCGTATCCAGCGTCCCACCAACTGCGCCAACACCAATTTCAAAGGTTTGCAGCGTGTATGCTTGATTGTTGATTGTACTTGGAAGCGAACGATAGGCAAGCATTAATCCGCCTGAACTGTAGAATTGTGCATTTGAAAACACGGAAATGAAACAAACAAAAAAGTAGGTGGTAAGGTGTTTTTTCATGCCTCAAAGGTAGGTACTAAATTGTAAATTCCTCGGTAACGAAAGTAGCCACTCTCAGAATCAAGAAAAAAGTGTAATTTTCATAAAAAATTAAACAATGAGAAAGTGGTTTTTTGCATTGGGCTTAGTTCTTGCTTGTCAGGCAGTTAACGCTCAGAAAGTGTACTCCGTTAAATACGAAAGTCAAGCAAATGTCAAGGTTTTTGTGGTGAATTATGAAAGCCAAGCCGATTTATTGGTATACAAGGTTAAGTACGAAAGTCAGGCAGGTGACAACAACGGAAAATGGTACTTCACGGACTACGAAAGCCAAGCAAAAAAGAAAATTTACTTTGTCAATTATGAAAGCCAAGCCGATTTGAAAGTCTTTTTCGTGAACTATGAAAGCCAAGCGGGTTGGAAAAATATGTCTAAAAAACAATTGTTATATTAATGAAAAAAATACTTTTTGCCGCACTATTAGTGTGTGGTTTTCAAGGTGCAAAAGCACAGAAAGTTTATTCCGTTGATGCCGAGTACAAAGCACAAGTTAAAGTGTATGTAGTAGACGCAGAATACAAAGCAGATTTGTTGGTTTACAAAGAAAACGCAGAATACAAAGCGGGCAACAATGATGGAAAATGGTTTTTCACAGATGCTGAATACAAAGCTCAAAAGAAGATTTACTTCGTCGATGCCGAGTATAAAGCAGATGTAAAAGTTTATTTTGTCGATGCCGAGTATAAAGCCCAATGGAAAAACGCATCTAAAAAGCATTTGTTTTATTAAAAAACAGCTTTGAGTAAGCTAGAAATTGTTGCTGTTTTATTGGGATTAGCCTATGTGTTATTGATTTCATTTTCAAAACGCATCGGTTGGATTTTTGGGATTTTAAGCTGCGGAATATACATTGGGCTGTTTTTCGAAAGTCAGTTGTATTTGCAGTCTATCTTGCAATCGGTTTACGTGATAATGGGCGTTTATGGGTATTTTTCTTGGGGAAAAGCACACGCAAAAATTAGTTCGATGCAACTGAAACAGCATTTTCAATGGGGAATTCCTACCGTTATGATGGCTGTTTGTTTGGCCTATTCTTCGTCTTTCTATGGACAAAAAATGCCGTATCTAGATGCGTTCATTACCAGCTTTTCAATATTGGCAACGTATTTCGCCACACGCATGTGGATTGAAAATTGGTTGTATTGGTTTGTATTAAACTTTTTAGCTGCCTACATGTTTTGGGAACAAGGTTTGCTTTTGACAAGTGGCTTATTTATCATCAATGCGTCGCTTGCTGTATTTGGCTACTTTCAGTGGAAAAAAGGATGGCATGAGGAATTATAAAATTGCTTTTACGGGTCCCGAATCTAGCGGAAAAACAACTTTAGCTTTGCAAGTAGCAGCAAAATGGAAAGGTCTTTACATTGAAGAATTTGCCCGTGAATATTTAGCACAAAAAAGCTCGTATGTTCAAAGTGATTTGGACGCAATTGCCAAAGGTCAACAGGAAAAATGGAACGTTCAAACGCCTTTGTTGGTAGCCGACACCGATATGACGGTTTTGTGTATTTGGTCCCAATATAAATATGAATCCATAAGTGATTGTATTCGCAAAGGTTTTTTGGAGCAAGATTTTGATATTCTTTTTCTTTGCAAACCGGATATTCCTTGGGAATTTGACCCCTTGCGGGAAAATCCTGAAAACAGAGATGAATTATTTGACTTATATCATAGTTTTCTATTGGAAAATAAACAAAAATTTGTCGTCGTTGAAGGTGATGAGGTGAATCGAAGCCGAATCGTTGATGAAGAAATGAGAAAATTAATAGCAGTCAAATGAGAAAACGTGTACTTTTTTTAGCCCTATTGTTTGTGGTTTGTGTTCCAATTGGATATTATATTATGAACCAAAAACCAACGAAAACACTTCCCTATATCAATCCCAATGATGTACAGGAAGAAATGGTGGACCCTGAAATGTTGCGCATTGGGCAAGGTCATACGATTGGTGATTTTAGCTTTCAAAATCAAAACAATCAAACGATTACTCAGGCTGAAATTGAAGGAAAGGTCTTTGTTGCTGAATACTTTTTTACAACTTGTAAGAGTATTTGTCCCATTATGAACTCACAGATGCAGCGCGTTCAAAAAGCGTATAAAGGAAATAACAAAGTGAAAATCCTGAGCTTTACAGTTGACCCTGAAACGGATACTGTTGCACAAATGAAACGCTACGCTGTCAAGCACCACGCAGTAGATGGACAGTGGCATTTTTTAACAGGCACAGAAAAGGATTTGTATAGTCTAGCGCGCAAGTCATTTTTCGTCTTAAAACCTGCTGAAGCTGAAAATCAAGGTGATGTAGGGAGTGATTTTATTCACACCAATAATTTTGTTTTAGTTGACAGACACAAACGCATTCGTGGCTATTACGATGGCACGAACGCTAAGGAAGTTACAGAATTGATTCACGATATTCAGTTGTTATTGGACGAACCGAATTAACGACTACAAAGGCAAACTGATTCTAAAGGTCGTTCCTTTTTCTGGCTCTGAGCGTAAGACGTACACTTTACCTTTGTGGTATTCTTCGATAATACGTTTTACAAGTGTTAATCCCAATCCCCAACCGCGTTTTTTCGTTGAAAATCCAGGCTGAAAAATCGTTTTGAATTGTTTCGGCGTGAGTCCTTTACCTGTATCAGTAATGTCCACATGTATCCACTCTGGCGCCTTGTGCATTTCGATGCTCAATTTTCCCTTGCCCGCCATTGCGTCCACAGCATTTTTGCAAATGTTTTCTACGACCCACTCCATAAGTGATGGATTATGTGGAACAAAAACCGGTTCTTCATCTTTTACTGAAAAAACGATTTGCACTTTATCCGAAAGCCGCGCACGTAAGTATTCCAAGTTGTTTCCAATTGTAACGACTAAATCTTCATTGACCAATTTGGAGCCTGAGCCAATTTTTGAAAAACGATCCGTAATTTTTTCCAAACGATCCAAATCTTTTTGCATTTCTTGAACAATCATGGGGTCGGTATTGGTGCTTTCAAGGTACGCCACCCATGCCATCATTGAGGAAAGCGGTGTTCCCAATTGATGTGCCGTTTCTTTTGCCATCCCTGCCCAAACTTGATTTTGTTCTGCCTTTCGGAAAGTGGAGAACATAAGATAACCAATAATGACAATCAATCCCATCACGCCAAATTGGATGTAGGGAAACCACGTTAATTGTTTTACTTCGGGACTGTCACTAAAATACAAGCGTTTTATGCCGGTTCCAAAATCAATAGGAAGTGGCTCGTT
The DNA here is from genome assembly GCA_964534495.1 of uncultured Lishizhenia sp. Taxonomy (GTDB): domain Bacteria; phylum Bacteroidota; class Bacteroidia; order Flavobacteriales_D; family Crocinitomicaceae; genus UBA952. Next base: position 2,131 of record CAZHPL010000110.1, on the reverse strand, counting down.
TTGTGCTTTTAATTCCGTCAATAATCCGGGTAATTTAGATTTAGTAATTGCAGAGGTAGGGTAGTTGGTTGCTTCGATTTTTCCGGTAGCTTCATCCAATAATATCACAGGAGTCAAACTCGCGTCATCAATTAAGTCCTTGTTGAATGATTGTATCAACGAATCACTTTCTTTTTCCAAGCGCATAAGCTCCGCAGATTCGCCAAATAGAAACGCCATTTTCATATCACCAAAAATGGTAATTTCAAAAAATCGACCGGCTTCTTTCCATTCTTTTGCGAGCTTTAGTACGACAGAGTCACTTACTGCTTTTTCGTCTTCAATCCCCGAAACATGCAAATTCTTAAATTGAGAAACTGTTCCATCGTCGTTCAATAGAATAACTGGTATATCCTTGTTTGACTGAATAATGTTCAAAGCGAAATCAATGTCTTGATTCATGGATAAATCAGAGGGATTCAGAATAGTGCGCTGTGCCTCAACTACCGTTTGAATTTTTTCTCTTTCCTTTTCGCGAAGTGCTTTGAAAATCCCTGTTGTCAATTTCACCAATTCCACTTTTTTATGGATGGTTTGGGTCCATTGTTTGGCTTTTTGATGCTCGCGCTCCGCAATTTTCTTCACCATTTCATTGGAAACAAATAACGACGTTCCGATGATAAGCAAGGAAATGAGAATGAGTGCAATTTTCCAGCGTTGTTTTGATGAATAAATGTCCATTGATGCGAAGTTACGCTTTTAAGCCGAAATCAATTAACGCAGGAAAAACGAGAAAAGTATAATTTCCAAAGCGGAACAAAAGCTATTTGGAGTGTAGAGCGAGCAAATCTTCTACTTTTTGACAGACATTTTCATGATTAAAATAAGCGGCTCTTTCTTTTAATTTTTCAGATGCCAATTGAAATTCCCCTCTTAAAAAAGAAGTCATTTTTGTTGCTAAATCCGTGGATGACTTGGTTGTGTAAAGCAGTCCTATTTTTCCAAATTCTAGTATTTCGGGCGTTCCACCCGCGTTACTACCGATTACAGGTGTTCCTTGTGCAAATGACTCGATGGTCACCATACCAAAGGTTTCAGAATCCGAAGCCATGAGTGTGCAATCAAAGGCGTTGAAAGAACGAAAAGGATTTTCTTGAAAAGGTAAAAAATGAAAACGTTCTCCAAGTCCGGCTTTTTCAATTTTGGCTTTCAAAAGTTGATCATAGTTCACTTTGTCGTCAACGGTATTTTCACCGACAAATACAACGTGAAAATTTGTGTCTTCCATTTGTTGAACGGCGTCAATTACCAATTCTTGTCCTTTTTTAGGATCAAAACGACCAATCAAACCAAAAAGGAATACGTCTTTTGGTAAATGCAAGATTTCTCGTGATGCTTCTTTTGTCTCATTAATGACAGCAGACAAATCCAATCCAGAAGGAATAACGTTTAGTTTTTTAGGGTCAACATGTGCATTGGCGAGTACTTGGTTTTTTAAAAAATCCAGCGGGCAATTCCAAGAATCAAAATAACGGTAACGTAGCGTTCTGAAGAATTGTTTTTTTGGCGCACCAAATTCCATTTCCATGAAAAAATGTGTTTTGATTTTTCCTTTTGACAAAAACTTAACGGTGGCAACCAAACTCATGTCAACCGTTGCCCGAAAAATTAAATGCTGAATATTTTCTTTTAAAAGCGCATTCAAAAGAGCATTTGCTTTTGCAAAATCATAGTAACGTCTGTGTTTCTCAATCGTGCGAACGGGTAACCCCAAAGCCTTTGCTTTCTCGTAAATGGGCGTGTTTTCAAAGCAAAAAACATAAACTGATTGACCACGTTTTTGCATCCAACTTGCATTTCGAAGCTGATTCATTTCCAAACCACCCCATCCTGTAGCGCCACAGAGATAAGCAATCGAGTAGGAACGTTGTGTATTCATAGACTTAAGAAAATGCAAAGTAGCACATAATTCGCGAGTGAATCATTTGAAACCAACCTTTTCTCTACTTTTGTACCATGTTTCAAAAGCGCATCAAAAACCCTTGGCTCGTGTTTGTGTTGGTTTCAGCACTTATCGCTTTGCCTCTGTTCTTTTCACCCGTTCCAATTAATCTATTCAAAGGAGAAATCGTTCTCACTGAAAACGGGAAAG
>CAZHPL010000109.1:3429-10035 GCA_964534495.1 uncultured Lishizhenia sp. | reverse complement strand
GGTGCTACAGGTGCAATTCTATCGAATCCAGCGTTTTCTTTTTTGCCAATTTTAGACATCAAATCGCGAATCGTTTTCAAGCATTCTTGGTCGCTATCCACTTTATAGTCGCAAACACCAGAAACTTCTGTTTGTGTAGTCGCTCCGCCCAAGGTTTCATTGTCAATGCTTTCTCCGATGGCAGATTTCACCAAATATGAACCGGCAAGGAAAATCGTTCCCGTTTTATTGACAATCAAGGATTCGTCTGACATGATGGGTAAATAGGCTCCACCTGCCACACAACTTCCCATTACGGCTGCGATTTGCACAATTCCCATGGCACTCATTTGCGCATTATTTCTGAAAATTCGTCCAAAGTTTTCTTTGTCAGGGAAAATTTCATCTTGCATCGGTAAATACACACCTGCAGAATCCACTAAGTAAATAATCGGAAGTTTGTTCTCCATTGCAATTTCTTGCGCACGTAAGTTTTTCTTTCCTGTAATCGGAAACCAAGCGCCTGCCTTAACAGTCGCATCGTTGGCAACCACAATGCACTGTCTTCCTTTGATGTAACCAATCACTACAACAACTCCCGCCGACGGACATCCGCCGTGTTCTTTGTACATGCCGTATCCTGCTAAAGCTCCGATTTCAACGCGGTCTGTGTTTGGATCCAATAATAAATCAATGCGTTCACGTGCCGTCAATTTGCCACTTTCGTGTAATTTATCGATGCGTTTTTTGCCGCCACCTTCATGTATTTTTGCAAGCTGTTGTTCCAAAGCGCTAATTTTTAAACGCATTTGGTCTTCGTTGAAATTGAACTCTAATTCTTTTTGAGATATCGCCATTACTTGTGATTTGGTTGCCAAATATACAAAAAGTGTCGCTCCGAAATCTGCCATTTGCCATAAGTTTGAAAGCAATTGAACTTGATTTTTCAACATTCGCGTTATAATTCGGCTTTCCTGTCGTATTCTTTGCGACAAGTGTTTACCTTTAGTTTTGAAAATGAAAAAATCCATGAAAATTCTGCATACTTCCGATTGGCACATTGGAAAAATGTTACACAAAATTGACTTGTCGGATGACATGAACCTATTTTTTGAATGGTTAGTTAATGAAATCAAACAACAAGAAGTAGATGTTTTGCTGATGTCAGGCGACTTATTTGATCAGGCGAATCCTTCACAAGTGGCTATGCAACAGTATTATGCTTTTCTGAAACGCTTGTTGCCCTTGCAATGTAAAGTCATTTTGACGGGTGGAAATCATGATTCTCCATACGTCTTGAATGCGCCACGTGAATTATTGCAAGTACTGGATGTGCATGTAATGGGAGGAGCACCTGAAAACGTGGCAGATTTGTTTGTTTCCTATGAGAAGAACGGTGAAAAGGTAGTTTTTGCAGCAGTGCCTTACTTACGTGAAAAAGATATTCGAAATGCAGCTCCGGGTGAATCCTATGCTGATAAAATTGAATTGGTGCGTGAAGGAATGGCGCATTATTTTGAAACTGTGAATGCGTATTATAAAGCCAATTTTCATGGTACACCTTTTATTTTGATGGGACATTTGTTCGCACAAGGAGTGGAAGTGTCTGAAAGTGAGCGTGAAATACAAATTGGTAATCAAGCAAGCGTAGAAGCTGCCATTTTCGGAAATGAGGCGCATTACGTCGCACTTGGTCATATTCATAAACCTCAATCGGTTGGAAATGCCATGATTCGTTATTCGGGTTCGCCTATTGCTTTGAGTTTTAGCGAGAAAAAAGACGAGAAACAGTGCATTTTGATTCAAATTGAAGACGGTACATTAACTTTTGAAAAACGTTTGGTTCCTGTTTTTCGTCGTTTGGTTCAATTTTCAGGGACTTTACAAGAAATTCAAACGGCTTTAGATGCCTACCAAACGTCAACTCCATTAATGGATTTAGCGGAAGTTCAAATTACGGAAGAGCTGGAGCAAACAGGGATTTTTTCTCAAATTGAAGAATTGCAAACACCCCAACGCTTTCCATCCATTGAGATTGTTAAAGTGCGTGTGAATTTCCTCAATAAATTAAAAGGAACGAGTGCTATGTTGGAAAAATCAGCGCGTATTACAGATTTTACACCTAAAGAAATGTTTTTAAAACGCTTGGAGAGTGATGCATCATTGCTTGAAATAAAAGATGATTTAGTTTTGGCATTCAGTGAGTTAATTGAACAATAGTTTACAATGAAGATTTTAGGAATACGATTAAAGAATTTACACTCGCTGAAGGGTGAACATGCGATTGATTTTCAAAACAGTCGCTTGGCAGATGCCGGACTTTTTTTGATTTCAGGTCCAACTGGTTCGGGGAAATCGACCTTGCTGGACGCGATAACACTTGCTTTGTTCAATAGAATCCCACGAAATGGTGCTGGAAAAATTACGAAAGAAGTCATTGAGCGCGAAGGTTTTATTTTGACGCGAAATGCAAACGATTGTTATGCGGAAGTAACGTATGAGTGCAAAGGCAAATCTTATATTTCATCGTGGAAAATTGAGCGCAATCGCAATGGGAAATTGAAGGACAGGGTGCATGTTTTGTCGGATGCCTTGACACATGAAATCATCAGTGAAGGAGTAGAAGCCGTGCCTTCAAAAAATGCGGAAATTGTTGGTTTGAGTTACGAACAATTGGTGCAGTCTATGATTTTAGCGCAAGGGCAATTTTCTAGACTACTATTGGCTTCACGCGAGGAAAGAAATACACTTTTGGAGAAAATTACGGGTACTGAATTTTACCGAACAATTGGTCAAAAAGCGTACGATCGATACATTCAGGCAAAAAGGGAATTGGAGAATGAAAAATTATTGCTTTCTGCGACGGAATTGCTTTCAGCTGAACAAGAGCAAGAAACGAATGAGCAATTACAGGTGCTTCAGGAGATTTTTGTGCGTTTAGAAACAGAGAATAAACATTTACTTGAAAAACAAAACATCAAGAAAGAGTTGGATTCCTTGCAAATTCATTGGAATCGTTTACAAATTGATAAAGAAAAACTCAATGAGGAAGCGGCTTTGATAGTTCCACAAAAGGAAAAATACCAAGCTTATTTGCGTTTGATTCCTTTGTTGGCGGATTATGAAAAATGGAAAAATCTGCAAATACAAAACGGAAATGCTGCTAAGGAAATCGAAGCAATCAAAGAAGAAATCCGTTTGCTCAATGGTCAAATTGAAAAGCTTATAGAGGAGGGGAAATCCAAAACGTATCTGAGAAAAGAAGTTGATTTTCAGGTGGAATTACAAACGCTCTTGGAAGAAATCAAGGTACTCTCTTCTCGCAAAAATACGATCGAAATCAATCTTCAAAATCAAAAGCAAGCTCAAAATAGTCTTATTCAAAAACTAAAAACCTTTGATACCTCTGAAAATTGGGACTCATTTTCGATACAAGATTTAGAAAATAAGAGAAAGCAAACCGAACATTTTCTAGCGCAACATGCCATTGAAACGGAATTAGATATTCGTGATAAACGCCTGACAATTAACGAACAAATTCAACAGGTTTCAGATTTTCGGTTAAAATGGTCGAATTGGAAAACGGCAGTTGACTGGAGCGAGAAAAATAAAGGTTCTCTTGAAGAATCAAAGGTTCAACGTGAAAAAACAAAAGAAGAATTGGCTGTTTTGATTCCACAAAAAGAGTTATTGGAGAAGGAATATCTACATGCTGAAAAAGAATTGAAACAAGCGGAAGCAAGTCGTTCGTTGCATGATTTTCGAGCCGATTTAGTGGACGGAGACCCTTGTCCTTTGTGTGGCGCATTGGAACATCCGATTTCAGTTGAATTGACGGAACAAACGTTGCAGGTATTACGAAGCAAATCGCAGTTGGCTTTGGATAAAAAGAACCAAAATGCTTTGCGTGTAGCGGGATTGCAAGAGCGTTTGGAGAAACTTGATGTTGACATTCAAAAACAAGAAGTTTCACTTGCGGAACAAATCGCTAAAGTGGAGGAAATTCATGAAAAACTAAAAGAATTTCAAAGGAATTGGGCCGTTACAGAAGAAATCAACGAGTCGTTTTTAGCAGAAAAAGAAGCCTTTCTTTCAACGAAATCATTGGAATTGGAAGGTTTTTCAAAGGCATTGTCAGTAAAAGAAATTTTGGTGGATTTATTCCCGATTATTGAGGCAGTAGAAAGTCGTCAAAAGGAATGGTTAGCACTTCAAGAAGAATGGAAATCCAAGACGCAACTTTCATTGGAAGATTTGGAGTTGCTATTTAGAAATGTGGAGCGTCTTCAACTTTTAATGCAGGAAAAAGGCACGAATTTGACTCGTAAAATGCAAGACTTAGAGGAAAGTAAGTTATTGGAAATAAAGCTTAAGAAAGATATTGAGGACTTATTTGTTATTCATCAAATTGTCGATTGGTCTGACTTTGAAGAAAGTAATCTATCGCAAGAGAAAGCGAATGAATTAAACCAAATCATCAATTCTTTTTCGAATAAGTTAACTGCTTTTGAAACCGATTGGAAGCTAACACAAACCAAAATGGAAGCGTGTAAGGCGCAGGACGATGTTACAATTACATTGGATGAAATCACTGAAAAACTTGAATCGCAGAAACTTCAAATTTCTCAAAATAGGGAGGAAGCAGGGAAGTTGAAACAAATTTTGGAAAAGAACTCGGAAACGAAATTAGCTTTTGCGAAAAAGCAAGAACAGATTGATCATTTACAAAAAGAGTTTGACAAATGGAGCATTATGAATCGTTTGATTGGCGAAAAAGGAGGGAAGAACTTTTCAAATTTTGTGCAAGATTTGACGATGCAACAATTGTTGGAGTTTGGAAATCAACGTTTGCGCTCTTTTTCAGATAGATACGTCTTGACTTTAACGGATGAAAATGTTTCGGATTCCTTGCAAGTTGTGGATATGCACATGGGACAGGTGAGGCGATCTGTGAGTTCCTTGTCGGGAGGAGAAACGTTTCGTTTGAGTTTAGCTTTGGCTTTTGGCTTATCCGATTTAGCTTCAGGAAATGTAGAAATCAATTCGCTTTTCATTGATGAAGGTTTTGGAACCTTAGATGCAGATTCTTTAGATCAAGCAATTGGCATTCTGGAAGATATACAAAATAAAGGAAACAAATTAATCGGGATAATTTCGCATGTGGCGGAACTGAAAGAACGAATTTCCGCAAAAATCAACATGGTGCCCAATGGTCCTGGTTTCAGTAGAATTGAAGTTGAATAAACTTAGTTTTCCGGCATAAATTGATTTAACAAGGCTTTTACTTCCTTCATTTTTTGCGTGCCAATCAGGATTTTTGTGTTGTCATTTAATTCCAACTGCAAACCTGAATTGCCTTGAATGTTGTAAGCCCAACCTGACTTTCCGTATTTAATACCCCAACCACCATATTCAAGAATAGGTTTGTATTGTCGGATGTAGGCTTTTGAAATGGAATTCCAATCGTAAAATTTGTACTTCCGTTGAAAGGGAGAAAAACGAACGTAAATGCCATTTTCACCGATGAGAGTATCTAAGTATAAAATGCGCAACAAAATGGTAAAAAAAACAATGATGATAAAGGTGAATATCAACATGTTATTACTCATGGGATTGCTACCAAATTTTTGATTTTGAATTAATTGCAGGTAGCAAGCGTAGAAAAATATCCCATTTATGGTCATCATTAACAGCCAAAGCCAAATTTGATTAAATCGTTGTTTTTCGCGGAAAAGAATGGAATCGTTCATATAAATGAAACGCTTAAAAAGTGAGTTTATTTCAGTGAACTATAGATTGGATTTCAACGACAACAATTTATTTTTGATGTCATTCAATTTTAAAATCACATCTTCTTTTGAAGAGTGAGAGGATTGAGGCTGAGCAGGTTCAGCTACAACAACTTTGCTTTTCAATGCTTTTTTAGCACCATCTAAAGTGTAACCTTCCACTTTAACAAGCTTATAAATCTTGTTAATTTTTTCTATTTCCTTAACGGAAAATAAGCGGTTACCTTTCTTGTTTTTTTTTGAAACCTCAAATTGAAATTCTTTCTCCCAAAATCTTAGTAATGAAGTGTTTACATCTAATTTTTCTGCTACTTCACCAATAGAGTAGTATATTTTTGTAAGTTCTTGAATATCAATTACAGGCACGGCGTTACTTCAATTAGAATTCGAAAATAGTTATAATTTTGCAACCGCGATGAAAGGAACTATTTTTCAGCCGATATTTTTATCAACGTTATTTGTGATGCTATTCACATTTTCGTTTACGCAAGTCGGTACCGTTAATTTACCTGTTGATTCACTTTCTAAAAAAGACACACTAGTTCCTGCTAACAATCCGAAAGTGGACGCAATGATTTCGTTTGCCAAAACGTTCTTGGGAACTCCTTATCGCTACGGTGGAACTACTCCTTCAGGTTTTGATTGCTCTGGTTTTATCAATTACATTTTTGGGAATTTTGGTTTTAGTTTGGTGCGTACCAGCTACGGTCTTGCAGAATTGGGTGAAACGGTTGCCTTATCAGATATTCGTCCAGGAGATTTGATGTTTTTCAAAGGCAGTAATGTCAATTCAAGTACGGTTGGTCATGTGGCAATGGTTATTGAAGTATCTCCCGAA
>CAZHPL010000109.1:0-3419 GCA_964534495.1 uncultured Lishizhenia sp. | reverse complement strand
ACTGAGCGATACCCAGATTTAGAAGTATCTCCCGAAACTATTAAATTTATTCACTCGGCAAACGGGGGAGTGCGCATTGATAATTTCAAAACGAGTCGCTATTATATTGCTCGCTACATGAAAACAAAACGCCTGGATTATGGTGGTTATTAAACCCTTTCTTGTTTTCTTTGTTGCATAACTATGGAAATCGAAAAAATCAACGAAAGGCGACAATGGTTGTTTATCTTTTTAGCGGGACTTTTTATAACAAATGCTGTTACAGCTGAGTTAATCAGTAATAAGTTGATTCAAGTGCCTGTAAACTTTTCTCTTTTCGGGAAAGAACTAGGTCCTTTTACCACCATTGTGGGGATTCTTCCGTGGCCCGTTGTTTTTATCATAACGGATTTAATGAATGAATTTTATGGTCACAAAAGCGTTCGCCGCGTTTCTTGGATAACTGCGATTTTGATCGGATATTGTTTTATCATTGTTGGGCTTTCTTTGTCTATACCAGCCGTTGAAATTAAAGGATCAAAATTAGCGACTAATCATGCGTACAATCTTGTATTTGGCCAGGCACAAAGTGTAATAGTAGGAAGTATTGTCGCCTGTTTGGTTTCACAATTGTTGGAAGCCTATGTGTGTCATCGGGTGAAAAACAAAACGGGAAATAAATTCATTTGGTTGCGCTCAACGGGGAGTACACTCATTTCTCAATTAATTGATTCTTACATCGTTTTATATATTGGTTTTGTGTTACCAGGTTCCATGAAATGGAGTGATTTTATGACGGTTGCACCTACGAATTATGTGTTGAAAATATTAATTGCGGTTTCGTTAACACCTCTCATTTATTTGGGACATTACGCCGTCAAACGTTACCTCAAACAGGATGCTGCTTAAAACGCAAGTGCCAGATAAGGTAAAGTGCTGCGATGATGGCACAAATGGCACCAAATAAAAAAGTAGGGAACACACTTGAAAAATGATTGTCGTATAATAACATAGTTGAGAAAGAACCAATCATTATACCGAGTTCTAAAGCGATAAACATAGTTCCGGCACCAACACCTCTGCGCAATTCATGCGATAAGTCAGCTGTCCAAGCAAATAAGGTGGGACTTGAAATACCTGTTGCAATTCCGAAAATGATGGCAGAAAGTAAGTACATTTCTTGTGTTTTTGCCAAGCCGATAAATAGCATGCTTCCCGTTAAGATGAAAACTGCAATCAACATCGTTTGTCGGCGTCCAATTTTATCAGACAATCCCGAAGCAAACAAGCGAATTAAGATGGTAGAAATAACATACACACCGAAGAAAACGCCTTTATTTTCAAAGTGAAGAAACTTGGCAATTTCAGGAGTGATAACGAAAATGATACCTGAACAAATCGCCGTTAACAACATTACAACCGCAGCAGGTATAACACTTGGTTCAACAACATCTCTCCAATTAATTAGTAAAAGCGATGGATGAAATCGTTCTTTTTGGGCAAGTGTTTCGTTTATATTTTTAACGAGAAGCAATGAAATCACAGTGCAAATCGATGCCGAAAAGAACAAGACATTGAAACCATATTCCTTGCAAACCCACGAACCAGCAGCTTGTCCAACACCAATACCTAAGGAAATGAAAGTTCCCCAAATTCCCATAGCACGACCACGTTGTTTTTCATCCAAAATATCAGTTAGTAAAGCTGTGGAACCTGTAGGAGAGAAGCCTGCCGAAAAACCATGAAAGAAACGCAACAATAAAAACAGCCATAAGCTAGAGGCCAGCGGATACATCAAGCAAACTACAATGGCGAAAAACGTTCCCAAATAGATAACTTTTTTTCTTCCAATTTTGTCCGATAGTTTACCCGAAAAAGGTCTTGAAATGCCAGCAGACACAGTAAAAAGCATGATAATCAAGCCTTTTTGTTCTGCGCCACCCAATAAAGTAATGTAGTCGTTCAATTCTGGCAAAATCAAGTTGAAGCCAGCCATGAAAAAGAACATAGAGAAAGAAAGCAACCAAAATTGTTTATTCAACTTCACTTGGTTGCAAAGGTAGTAAAAGTGATTAGTTTAATGATTCTTGACGCATTCTATTTGCGCCCCATTCGCTTAGTTTATCAATTATTGGAATAATTGACTCTCCTAATTCGGTTAGCAAATAAGCTAACTTTATTCCATGATCAGATAGGATGTCACGTTCAATTAATCCGTCAAATTCCAATTCTCTAAGTTGGTTTTGTAACACTTGTTTACTGATAGTGGGAATTGCTTTTTGTAAGCTATCAAAATCATAAATTCCAACTTGAATACGGTGCAAGATAAGTGGCTTCCATTTTCCGCCCAATTTGTTCATCGCGTAGTTTATTGGACACATTTCAATGTGATTAATAATGTCCTCTTTTGTTATTCCATTGTCTGTCATAGCGATTCTAATTTGTGTAAGTTTAAATAGGTTTCCAAATGTAGTGAAATATTCATTGAACTTGGATAGCTTGAGTATAAATGTTTCAAAAAATGCACAAAAAAAACGACCTCTAAAGGTCGTTTTGCTTCAATACTGTATATTTTTATTTTTTGTAAAACGGCAATTTTACCACTTTCGCTTTCACGCCTTTCTCACGTATTTCAATAAAAATTTCGGTTTCCAAAGCAGCAAATGTTTTTTCAACATAACCCAAACCAATACCAATTTTCATCGAAGGAGACATTGTTCCAGAAGTAACTTTACCAATTACATTTCCTTCTGCATCCATAATGCGGTAATCGTGGCGCGGAATTCCTCTATCCACCATTTCAAAAGCAACTAATTTACGCGTAACACCCGCTTCTTTTTGCGCTTTTAAGTAATCTGAATCAACAAAGTCTTTCGTGAATTTGGTGATCCAACCCAAACCAGCTTCTAATGGAGAAGTCGTGTCGTCAATATCGTTTCCGTACAAGCAGAAGCCCATTTCCAAACGCAAAGTATCTCTAGCTGCCAATCCAATGGGTTTAATGCCATACGAAGCGCCTGCCTCAAAAACAGCATCCCACAATTGCTCAACGTCTTCATTTTTTACATACACTTCAAAACCTCCCGACCCAGTATAACCGGTTGCGGAAACCATCACATTTTCAATTCCTGCGAATGTTCCCATTTGAAACGTGTAATACACCATGTTGGACAAGTCGATTGAAGTCAAACTTTGCATCGCTTCCGCTGCTTTGGGTCCTTGAATCGCAAGTAGCGAATAGTCGTCAGAAAGGTTTTGCATCTCTACACCCAAATCGTTGTGCGAAGCAATCCAATCCCAATCTTTTTCAATATTAGAGGCATTTACAACCAAAAAGTACTCGTTTTCACTTTTGCGATAAATGATTAAATCATCCACAATTCCGCCTTTACCATTTGGAAGACAAGAATATTGTGCTTTACCATCAAATAAAACCGAAG
>CAZHPL010000108.1:0-10087 GCA_964534495.1 uncultured Lishizhenia sp. | reverse complement strand
TCAATTATTGATAGATCACAATGTTGCTGATTTAGGACATCGTATCAATTGTTTAAATCCCAATTTAACGAAAATAGGTATATCTTTTGGGACGCATGTGAAAGCCAATTTTTGTGCGGTTTTGGATATGAAATAAAATTACAATGAAGGCAATTTTTACAATAATAATTACATTTCAATGGGTATTTGCATTTTCGCAAGAAAATTACTGTGACTGCTTTCAACTAACACCTAATGTGAGTGTTAACCATGAAAGCGTAAAACAAATAAAAATTGAAAATTGTGATAAAAATGGTGCATTTACTTTTACGATTTACAACCGTTGGGGGAATGTAATGGTTGAAATTTCAAAATGGGAAGACCTGAATACATTTGACTTTTTTCAGCATAAAAACAATGCAAGAATTTTAACAGCTGGAACTTATTATTGGAGTTTTGTATATACTGAAAAAGACAAGAAAAAAGAAGTGTGTAAGAAATCGGGTTTTGTTAATATACTGGATTAATGGCGCTTCGAATTGGTCTTTTGTCCGACACTCATTCTTTTCTTGACCCAAAAATCAAGACGTATTTTGCTGAAGTGGATCAAATTTGGCATGCTGGCGATATCGGTAGTTTGGAGGTTTTGGATGAATTAAGAGCATTTAAACCAACACTTGCCGTTTGGGGAAATATTGACAATCATGAAATTCGTCGAGAAACCAAAGAGTTTTTACGTTTCAAAGCAGAAGAAGTGGAAGTTTTAATAACGCATATCGGTGGAAGACCTTATAAATACGCGCGTCCCGCTTTTGAGGAATTACAAAAAAATGGTGCGCCCAAATTGTTTATTTGCGGACATTCACACATTACATTAGTACAGATGGATAAATCTTTTAACATGCTGTGGATGAACCCTGGAGCTTGTGGAATCAAAGGATTTCATAAAGTAAAGACAATACTTCGATTTACAATCGAAGGCGATAAAATCAAAGATTTAGAAGTGATTGAGTTAGGGAAACGTGCCTAAAAATCAGGTATAAATACGTATTGACAAAGCACTTGTTGCTGAGTACATTTGTTTAATAAAATTCAATACCATGAAAAAAGTTATCGCTTTCGCAGCTTTCGGAGTTGCAGTTTTGTCTTTTTCTTCTTGTAAGAAAGAATACACTTGTACTTGTACTGGAACAGGATTGCCAGATCAAGTAATCAACATCCCAAAAGCAAAAAAATCGGATGCTGAGTCAACATGTAATTCTGCAAAGTCTCAATGGGCTGTTGCTGGATACACAAATTGTACTTTGGCAGAAAAGTAATTTTGTAAAGGAGCATGAAGAGATTTGTGCTCCGTTTTTAGAATTAATCAAAACTGAATTTGATGAGTGTATTAAATTCAGTTTTTTTATTTTTATGCAATGGAAAATTGGCTCATTCATCTTGGATTATCATTTACGTTAAGCAAGCTTCTACCTTATCTGTTTTTTGCTTCGACAGGCTTCCTCCTCGCTTGGTTTTTAGCTAAACGCGTAAAAAATAGTTGGTTGAAAGGTCTTTTTTTCATTGCATTTCCAAGTGTTATTTTCGGCTTGTATTTTGCCATTCATCCGATTTATGAAGGTGATTTTGCGAATGAGTCATTTGTAGCGCCAACTGATTTGCCTTTTCCTTCCTCAGCCACTTTATCTGTTATATCATTACCGCATTGTCCCTATTGCAAAGAATCTACAAAAAGTATGAATGTTTTAGCACAAAGAGGAGTTAAAGTGCAATATCTCATTTTGAGCGAAGAAAAGCAGGATTCATTAACGTATGCCCAATTAGTGGATTCAAAAATTACTTGTCGTCTTATTTCAAGAAAATATAAACTTCTGGAATTAACAAGAGGTTCTTTTCCAACGTTCGTTCTTTCAGACAAAAACAAAGTTATAAAAGCTTGGAATAATGACCATTTTGGAGTAATGGCTAAAGATGAGGTTTGTGAACTTTTTTAATGAGCAAATTAAAAATCTATATGTCTTTCTTTTTTGTCAGGAAAAATATCAGCAATCGTTACTAAAATCCCCGTTTCTTCTACGTTTCCAAAATCAGGGTTAACAGCCGTACCAAAAGTCTTCATGGTTGGAGATAAATTCATATAAATATTTACCAAAGGTGGAATAAACTCTCCGCGTTCACGAATGTGACCATTTAAAACTTTAAAGCCATCTTTAAAATCCAAATCTTTTAATTGATCATCAAAATAGGTAGGGTCGTAACTCTGAACCAAAGGATGAAAAGGCTTCATTAAAGCTTCTTTGTCTGGGAAATAATGATGCATGAAGTGCAATAAATAATCCCTACAATCCACATTGTAATTGGGATACATCGTTACTTTCCCGAAGAAATACTTGATTTCAGGATTGAAACGCACCAATGCGCCTAAGCCGTCCCAAATATTGTCCAAGGCAAACAAGCCTTTTCGTGGATTAACTGTCGGTTGAAAATTCGGTTGCACCCAACTTCTTCCTAATTCTATTGTATGGGGTAAATACTCGTTGACAAATCGATCTGAAAAATCAAAATAATGGGTTGTCGATAAGTGAATAGTTTCTTTTTCGTCAATTGCATCTGAGCACTTAATAAAGCGATAACCGCCAATGATTTCTCTGTCTTCGGGCGACCAAACAATCAATTGCTTGTAACAATGAGGACCAAAATCATATTCATCTAAATCAATGGATTCGCCCGTTCCACCACCAGAGGCACGAAAGGTAACTTCTCGTAAACGCCCGATTTCTTGCACAACATTTGGCGAAGTGTGTACATCCACAATGTAGATTTCATTTTCACCTTTTCGGGTTGTACGTAAGATGCCACTTGCTTGTAATTCTGCTTCTAAAATGGATCTTTCGATAGGTGCAATTATTTCTTTCATTTCGTAGGTTTGAGCGCGTGTACAATTTTTCGAAAAGCTTCCGCCGTTTTTATGTCATTTTCACCAGGCATAAATTCTTTTGCTTGAATTGGTTTGCCAACGGTGAATGTGATGGTTCTATTTCTTTGTCTAAAAAGTTCATCTGCTAGGTATAACATTTCAATATTTGCCTTGACACCAATGGCTTTTCGGAAATTAGCTAAACGGTAAAAGAAATTGGATAACTCCCCGTCAATGTATACCGGCACAATGGTTCTGTCCAACATTCTACCGTATGTAATAAATGTTTTTTTCCAAAGTAAATCTTCCACATTTCCTTTAATTTTTCGGCTAACTAATCCCGCAGGAAAAATACATAACGCTCGTTCCGATTCAAAAGTTTGTTTAATTTGTGCACGCACTTCTGGTTGATTTTTTCCGTGTTTATTGACACCGACGAAAAGACCATTCATGTTTTTTAAGTGCAACAACAAATCATTGACTATAAAAATCAAATCATTTCTGTGTCCATCCAAGCCTTTTACAAGAGCTAGTGCATCCATTCCGCCCAATGGGTGATTCATCGCTAGAATAACCGGCCCTTCTTTTGGAATGTTTTCAATACCATTTAAAACCACTTTGATATTAAAATAATCAATTACTGCTTTGCAAAAATCTTGATCGAAATCGTTTTTGTGGTCAATAATAAATTGATTGATTTCATCCTGATGCAAAATTCGTTGCAAATAGTTGATGATAAATCTTGGCATCCATTTCAATAATCTTGGATTTTTACTGCCGATTAATTTTCGTATGTCGATTAATTTTGATTCTTCCACAAACTAAAGGTACATGTTTAATTAACGAAGAATACAGTTGAATGCCTTAATTTTCCACAAATTTTGGTTAGTACTCAAATGGCAACTTCAATCCATCATATGCAGCAAACACATTTTCAGGCAAAAGTTCATTTATCTTATCATGCGTCTCAAATAAATGGGAAATATGCGTTAAATAGGCTTTTTCAGGTTTTACCCAATCTATAAATGCAAGCGCTTCATCCAAATTAAAATGTGAAATGTGTTTCTCTCGGTGCAAAGCATTCACAATGAGTGTTTTGCATCCTTTTACTTTTTCCATTTCTTTTGGTAAAATGGTTTTGGCATCTGTGATATACGTTAAATCACCGATTCTGTAACCAAAAACAGGAAGCTGGTAGTGATAAACTAAAATGGGTAGTAGTGTTACATCATTAATTGTGAATGCATTATTATCAATAATATTCAGGTTTAATTGAGGTATTCCGGGATATTTTAAGTCAGCAAAAACATATTCATACTCTCGTTTCAGTGCTTTTTCAACGCCTGCCGTGCAGAAGATTTCCATCGGTTTTTGATCGCGATAATTAAAAGCGCGAACATCGTCTAAGCCTGCAATGTGGTCTTTGTGTTCATGTGTAAAAACCACTGCTTGTAAGGATTTAACATTTTCACGTAGCATTTGCATTCTAAAATCAGGGCCTGTGTCGATTACAATATTGGTGTTCTCTGTTGAGACTAAAATGGATGCTCGCAAACGTTTGTCTTTTGGTGCTTTAGACTGACACACATGACAATCACAAGCAATTACAGGTACACCTTGAGAAGTTCCTGAGCCAAGAATTGTTATTACTCCTTTCATATCACAAATCAATCAATTTGACAAAATTTCCTTTGCGTAAAGCTTGATTCACAATGGTTTTGACATCTCTGTTTTCTTTTTGAAGAACGATAAATTTATCCCAGTTTTCGGGTCCGCTTCCATTAAAATGAAAAGGTGCATAACCGTATCCTTTATACGTTCCTTTCTCGATTAAGACCAAGCTTTTTTCACCTTTATTGCGGCCTTTGTCAATGATAAAAAAGGATTTTCCTTCGAAGGCAACCGAATCAATAAATGCTTGAACGCGTTCGTTATAACTTCCCGCCGTTTCTTCACTAATACAAGCTCCGTTACATTCCTTAATTGTGTATTTGAAACAAGCGGATTGGGTAGGGTATAGACCACACAATTTTTGGCAGAGATTGTGGGTATCAGCAATGTATTGCAAATAAGCTTGACCTTCTTTTCGCGTTGTAAACTGAATAATGGGTTCGCAATTTTTCTTTGCAATGGATTCAATTTTTAGCTGTAAATAACCATTTTCATCAGGCGCATCGAACAAACCATAGGGAAACAAGCTTTTTCTCAATTGCCGATTGTAAATCGGTTGATTCATTTTTACTAAATCCGATTCAAGCAACATGGCAATCATTTCAGAGCCAGTTAATTCGTATTCCACTTTAGCAATCTCCTGAATCATTTGAAGGCCTTTTGCCGTTTTTGTGTTGCGCAAGTGCTGTTCAACTCTTTTTTTGATATTTATACTTTTTCCAATATAAATTAATTGGTTGTAAGCATTGTAAAATTTATAAACACCCGTTTTGGTAGGCAATTCATCAATTACCTCAATATTCAGATTGGGATGAATCGATTTTGGATTAACCTCTTGTTGAATAAAGGTTTTGAGTTGATTTGGATCTTTGTGGTACAATAAATCAAAAAGAATCGTTGTAGCATACGCATCACCTCCTGCGCGATGGCGACCTTTAATGGCAATACCCAATTCTGCACTCAATTTCCCGAGGCTATAAGACGCATGTCCTGGAATTACATAGCGAGCCGCTCGAACGGTACATAAATGCGGTAATCGAAAGTCATAACCTAAGCTCTTGAATTCACTACGTAGCATACCGTAATCAAATGCAACATTGTGAGCTACGAATACAGTGTCCTTTGTAAATTCAATAATTTGTTTGGCAATTTCATAGAATTTTGGTGCTCGTTCCACCATTTTATCAGTAATTCCTGTCAATCGTACGATAAAATCTGGGATTGGAATCTCTGGATTTACAAGCGTTACCAATTCATCAATGATTTTTGTTCCATCATATTTATATAAGGCAATTTCCGTTATTTTGGAATTTTTTGGACTGCCCCCAGTAGTTTCAACGTCTACAATAACAAAATTCATTTGCCCTAAAATTACCTAAAAATAGAAGCTGTATTCAAGTGCTTTCACTTTTTATCCACGACTTTTTAAGTGTTAACAGAACTTGACTTGCTGACAAACGTTAAAATTTGCATGAGTACCATTTTGTTTCTTACATTTGGTCGACTATTAAACTTTTCAAATGAAAAAAATCGCTCTTTTAGCCGTTGTGTTGACCACAATTTACTCATGTGGAAAAATGGCATGTCACCATTCAAGACCTCCACATCACGACAATCCTTGTCCAGAAGTTGTTTCGGATAGTGTTCCAACACCAACCTTATCTCGTTTTCAAAAAACGTATCCTGAAGCAACAGGAACGGTTTGGTACAATCGTGAAGGAGAATCGTATGTTGCTGTATTTACCAATAATGGCGTGAAAACTAAAGCATCATTTGATGGTTCAGGTAATATCCTTAAAAAAATGTGTGGCAACGAAATAGAAGAAAACCACAATGACGGAATTTGTGATTGTGAAATGGAAGCTCCAGTTGAACATCACGAACATGATGGCAAATGCGGTCACCACGAACATCATGGAATGCATTGTGAAAAACACCACGAATAATACAATCAACTCTATTATAAAGCCACCTTTCGAGGTGGTTTTTTTTTGACTTTTTTCACATCCTTTTCTTAGTAAAACTTTTATGTGTTCGTTGTAACAGAATATTTGTGAAAGAAACTCTAATTTTGGAGCCTAATTATGCATTTCGTAGAACCCTATTATAATTGGAGAGGCTATTACATCGCTTCGGAAGATCCTGCGTCACCGTTTTACGGCCGTGAATATAGCGAGTTTGAATTTACCAACACTGTATATAATTATTACATACATCCACAGTGGGATTCAATTGGTTCGCCAACTTTGTTTATCAAAATTTTATTCGTTGAATATGATAAATCGTACGCCATTATCGAAATGATTGGTGAATGGAACGATGCCATTGAAAACGACATTATGACTTTCAAACGCGACATCATTGAACCCATGATGGAACAAGGGATTAACAAGTTTATTCTTATCGGCGAAAATGTGCTCAATTTTCATTATTCGGACGAATGTTACTACGAAGAATGGTTTGATGAGGTGGAAGATGGCTGGATTGCGATGGTTAATTTCCATGACCATGTGATTCGTGAGTTTGAGCGCATCAATATTGACCATTATTTTGTCATGGGAGGAGAACTTGAAGATATTGAATGGCGCACGTATGTTCCTTTTCATTTTTATAAAAAAGTGGAGCAATTAGTCACCAAGCGAATTGGATAAACTGCTGTTAAAAAAATTGAATTGCACCAAGCTCGCAAGTAGTTTTGTATTTTTGCACCCTATGAAAATCAAAAGTGGGGTATTGGTTTTTCTCTTACTACTTGTGCAAAATCTTGTAGCACAAAAAGGAGATGCAACTGTTTTCGGTAAAATTACCGATAGTGAGGGTGGACAATCATTGGAATATGTTCCTGTAAAAGTCTTAAAAATAAAGGATTCAAGTATCGTTTCAGGTGCGTTTACAGATGCAGATGGGAAATTTACTATCGAAAATTTAGAGTACGGAAAATATATTCTGAAAATCACTTTTCCGAACTATAAACCGCAATTTTTACCTGATGTAATCGTTTCTGCTGCTGCTAAAAATTTCAATACAGGAACAATAAAACTTCAAAGCATCAATTCAAAGGAGCTTAAAGAAGTCACGGTCAAAGGTCAATTGGATGTTTTGACAACAGGAATCGACAAAAAAGTATATAACGTAGGCGAAGATTTATCAGTAAAAGGAGGAACGGCCAATGACATTTTGAATCGTTTGCCATCTGTAGAAGTAGATCAGGACGGAAATGTAATGTTAAGAGGAGAAGGAACGGTTACTGTTTTGATTGATGGTCGCCCGAGTTCAATTTCAGGTGGAAATGGAAGAAGTTTGTTGGATGCTTTGCCTGCAGGCTCGATTGAACGCATTGAAATTGTGACTAATCCCTCCGCTAAATACGATCCAGATGGAACTTCAGGAATTATCAATATTGTATTAAAAAAGAATAAGTTAAAAGGGTTTAATGGTTCGATTTCAACGAATTTAGGTTCTGGAAATTTGAAAAACGGAAATGTCGCAGAAACGAATGCTTCTTTGAGTTATCGTAATGGTTGGATAAATGTGTATGGAACTTACAGCTACCGTTATTTAGATGGCTATAGAAATAATGTTTCCTATATCAAGCAATCGTTTACAGCAGATTCAGGTAGAATTGTGGATCAGAATCGTTTGGGTACGGATCTAAACGCAGGTCATACCTTTCGAACAGGTGCTGACTTTTATCTCAAAGGGCGTAATTCATTAGGTGTTTCGGCTACAGGTTCTACAGGTCGTCGTGATCGAACTGGTGATTTATGGAATGATATTTATGACTTTCAAAATGTCAAAAGTGCTTATTGGGAGAGAGTTTCCTACGATCCTTCTCAGCAACATAACTACGATTTTAATCTGAATTTTAAACATGATTTTAAAAATGACAGAGGGAATTTTGTTGTCGATTTGAATCAATCGTTAGGAAATGAAAACATTCAAGGATATTACACCAGCAACTTTTTCAATCCTGACTCCATAACACAGAAATTATCTACGGTTCAACAACGCTTGTTTGACAGAGAAAAAAATAACATTACAAGTGGGCAGTTTGACTTAACGTATTTAATGCCAAAAATCAATGCGCGCTTAGAAACAGGAGCAAAAGGAATTGTACGTTTTCAAACAGTTGACACGTATTCACAACGCTACGATTATACCAATTCTGCTTGGCAATCGGATACGATTTCTAATTTTAATTACAAATACAACGAGCAGATTTACAGTTTGTACAGCATTTTCGGACAACAACTAGGTAAGTTCAAATATCAAGGAGGAATTCGTTTAGAACAAGCGTATCAAATTCCAGACTTAGTGTCTCAAAACATTCAAATCGTTAACAATTACTTCAATTGGTTTCCTTCGGCTCATGTCCGTTATGCTATTTTGCCGAAAACAGAAGTGAGTTTGAGTTACAGTAAACGCATTACACGTGCGCAAGCGGCAGATTTAAATCCATTCACAAGTTATGCCGACCCATTCAATTTGCGTGTGGGGAATCCGTATTTGAAGCCGGAATACATTGATTCGTATGATTTTGGATTTTCACATGAAGCAAAAAAGTGGAATGTCTTAGTGAGTGCGTATTACCGACATAATACAGGTGTAATCACACGATTCAAGGAATATTACGACAATGGAACGAGTGCTGTTACTTTCAAAAACATCAGTGAAACGCATACTTTGGGGCAAGAGGTAGTCTTGAGTTTCAAACCGTTTCCTTGGTGGAAAAACATGCTTTCATGGAATGGGAATTACGTTTGGTACATAACACATATTCCCAATCTGCCAGACAGACAAGGTTATATCATGAATTTAAAATACAATACTTCAGTTGAATTTTGGAAAAAGACAGCAACTGCTACAGTAAGTGTTACTTTGAATGGAAAACGTGTCACTGCTCAAGGAATTGCGCAACGTCAAGGGCCGGTTGATATTGCTTTTGAAAAGAAATTCAAAGAAGGAAAATGGGCTGTTGGCTGCCGCGTTTCAGATGTATTTAACATGATGGGTTTCTACTTGCAAGTAGATCGTCCAGGTGTGTATCAAACCTCTGAATTTAAATGGATGACACGACGTTTTTTCTTGACAGCAAGCTATAAGTTTGGTAAACTGGAAATCTCCAACAAAAAATCAATCAACTCAGATGGTGGAGGAGGTGATATGTAGAAGTTCTAGAATGAAAAATTAAAATCGTTTATAAAAACAATTCCTTCTTCAAATCAAGCCATTCAAGTGTTGAGTTGCAGAAAATGTCTTCAATTACTTCTGGTGACAACTGACTTTCTTCGATGAATTTTCCAATTTCTAAATCACCAAGCGGAAACGGATAATCAGAGCCAAGGCAAACGCGTTTTGAACCTTGTAATTTCAATATGTATTCAAGTGCATCTATGTCGTGAGTAATGGAATCAACCCAGAATTTCCCCAAATAAGTACGCGGATTGTGTGGATTGTCAATGGCTACTAAATCTGGTCTGCAATTGAATCCATGTTCGATACGGCCTAAAGTCGGTAAGA
>CAZHPL010000107.1:0-10240 GCA_964534495.1 uncultured Lishizhenia sp. | reverse complement strand
AAATGGCAGCTGAGGATGCATCAAAAGAAGCTCATGACTTCGGATTACGTAGAGTAAAGGTTTTCGTTAAAGGCCCTGGTGCTGGTAGAGAATCTGCTATTCGTGCAATTCACAATATGGGAATTGAAGTAACAGAAATCGTTGATGTTACTCCACTTCCACATAACGGTTGTCGTCCTCCAAAAAGAAGAAGAGTATAATTTTAATTTAACAGGGGAACATTTCATCGAAGGAATGCCTTAATTCATGAACCCCACAAATAACAAACAATAATGGCAAGATACACAGGTCCTAAATCCAAAATTGCTAGACGTTTCCGTGATCCTATTTTCGGACCGGATAAAGCATTGGATAGAAGAAATTATGGTCCGGGTCAACATGGTCCGTCGAAAAGAAGAGGTAGCAAACAATCGGAATATGCTATCCAATTAGGAGAAAAACAAAAAGCAAAATACACTTATGGTATTTTGGAACGTCAATTCTCTAATATGTTTGATAGAGCATCACGTATGAAAGGAATTACAGGTGAGAACTTGTTGCAACTTTGTGAAGCTCGTTTAGATAATACAGTTTTCCGTTTAGGTGTTGCTCCAAGTAGAAGAGCTGCGAGACAGTTGGTTTCTCACAAACACATCACTGTTAATGGTGAAGTTGTTAATATCCCTTCTTATACTTTGAAAGCAGGTGATGTTATCGGTGTTAGAGAGAAATCTAAATCTTTAGAAGCGATTACAAATTCATTGACCGCTAGTAGCAAAAAATACGATTGGTTAGATTGGGATAATTCTTCCATGAGTGGAAAGCTTTTAAGCTTACCAGCTAGAGAAATGATTCCTGAAAACATTAAGGAACAACTTATCGTCGAATTATATTCTAAATAATCCCAATAATTAAGAAAATGGCAATATTGGATTTTCAAAAACCGGACAAAGTTATTATGGTTCCCTCCGACGAATTTAACGGAGAGTTCGAATTTCGTCCATTAGAACCGGGATATGGTATCACGGTAGGAAACTCATTAAGAAGAATATTGCTTTCTTCCTTAGAGGGGTTTGCTATTTCTTCAGTTAAAATACATGGAGTTGATCACGAATTCACTACTTTAAAAGGTGTAGTAGAAGATGTGACCGAAATAATTTTGAACCTTAAACAAGTTCGTTTCAAACGTCAAATTGAAGGCACAGATTCAGAAACAGTTATTATTTCTATTTCTGGTCAGAATGCTTTGACTGCTGGTGATATCGGTAAGTTTACAAGTGCTTTCCAGGTTTTAAATCCCGATTTAGTGATTTGCAACATGGAATCATCAGTGAAAATTGAAATGGAATTGACTATCATCAAAGGTAGAGGTTATGTTCCAGCTGAGGAAAATAAAACGTCTAACGCTCCTTTCGGAACTATTTTCATTGATTCAATTTTTACTCCTATTGTAAACGTGCAATATTCAATTGAAAACTTTCGTGTAGAGCAAAAAACAGATTACGAAAAATTGATTTTCAATATCAAAACAGACGGATCTGTTCATCCTAAAGAAGCATTGAAAGAAGCTGCTAAAATTTTAATTCACCATTTTATGTTGTTCTCAGATGAGAGAATTACTTTGGATAGTGAAATTAAAGCAGAAACAGAAGAATTCGATGAAACATCGTTACATATGCGCCAATTATTGAAAACTAAATTGGTTGATATGGATCTTTCTGTTAGAGCATTAAACTGCTTGAAAGCGGCTGATGTTGAAACATTGGGTGATTTGGTTTCTTATGCAAAATCTGACTTCTTGAAATTCAGAAACTTTGGTAAGAAATCACTTACTGAATTAGAAGACCTAGTGGATAACAAAGGTTTGACTTTCGGTATGAATGTAGCGAAATATAAATTGGACAAAGATTAAGATATTGAATCATGAGACACGGAAATAAAGTAAATCACCTTGGTAGAAAAACTGGTCATAGAAAAGCAATGCTTTCGAATATGGCTTGTTCTTTAATCGAGCACAAAAGAATCTCAACTACTTTAGCGAAAGCAAAAACGCTTCGTGTATTTGTTGAACCTCTTTTAACGAAAGCAAAAATAGATTCTACGCATTCAAGAAGAACCGTTTTTTCTTACTTACAAAACAAAGAAGCGGTTTCTGAATTATTCAGAGAAATTGCACCTAAAATTACAGACAGAAATGGTGGTTACACTCGTATCATCAGAACTGGTTTTAGATTAGGTGATAATGCTGAAATGTGTATGATTGAATTGGTTGATTTCAATGAAATCTATACAAACGAAAAAGCTAAGAAAAATACGCGACGTTCTAGAAGAGGAACTGCTAAAAAAGAAACTGCTGCTAATGTTGAAGAAACAACAACTGAAGAAGTAGTAGAAGCAACTGAATCAACTCCTGAAGTATCAAATGAAGAAACAACTGAAGATAATTCAGATGCTTCTGCAGAAGAGAAAACAGAAGAATAAGCACATTTGCACAAATGTTAATAAAAAGGCGCTCGAAAGAGTGCCTTTTTTTGTTTGTACTTAACGCTATGTGAATCGAAACACCTAATTTTACATAAAATTCTCGATGGATACAGCAAAAAATGCAGTGCTTATGCTGGAGGATGGAACTGTTTTCAAAGGTACCGCCACAGGAAAAATTGGAACAACCGGAGGTGAAATCGCTTTCAATACTGGAATGACTGGTTATCAAGAAGTTTTCACAGACCCTTCTTATCTTGGACAAATATTAATTATGACGACTTCTCATATTGGGAATTATGGTGTTCATAATGAGGAAATTGAATCTAAAGGAATTAAAATTGCTGGTCTTGTAACCAAAAAATTCTCAACTGGTTTTTCACGTACTTCAGCTGAATCTTCATTACAAGATTTGATGGAGAAAAATGAAACTGTTGGCATTTCCGATATAGATACACGCGCATTAGTTCGTCATATACGCAATAAGGGGGCTATGAATGCAATTATTTCTTCTGAAATAATGGATGAAGAAATTTTGCTTTCCAAAGTGAAAGAACTTCCTTCTATGGATGGTTTAGAGTTGTCTTCAAAGGTATCAACCACAGAAGCATTTACAGAAGGCAATGATACAGCAAGGTTTAAAGTTGCTTTGATTGATTTTGGTGTAAAGAAAAACATCATTCGTTGTTTAACAGAGCGCGATTGCTTTATTAAGGTCTTCCCAATGACAGCGTCCATAGAAGATATTTTAGCATTTAATCCCGATGGTTTTATGCTTTCTAACGGACCTGGTGATCCATCTGCAATGCCTTATTCCATTGAATTAGTAAAGCAAATTGTAGCTACAAATAAACCTATCTTTGGTATTTGTTTGGGACATCAGATTTTAGCACTTTCGCAAGGTCTCAAAACTGAAAAAATGTTCAATGGCCACAGAGGGATAAATCACCCTATTAAAAATTTAATAACTGGAAAAGGTGAAATTACTTCTCAAAATCATGGTTTTGTGATTTCGAAAGAGAGTATTTCAGCTAATCCTGAAATAGAAGTGACACATATTCACTTAAACGATAATACAATAGCTGGAATTGCATTGAAAAATAAACCTGTATTTTCCGTTCAGTATCATCCAGAGGCATCTGCAGGTCCTCATGATTCCCGCTATCTTTTTGATCAGTTCATCATCAACATGTCTAATACAAAAAACTAATTTATGAGTTACATTGCTCGTGTTCATGCACGCCAAATTTTGGATTCAAGAGGTAATCCAACTGTCGAAGTAGATGTTATTACAACCAATGGTATTTTAGGTCGTGCAGCAGTTCCATCAGGAGCTTCAACTGGTATTCACGAAGCGGTTGAGTTACGTGATGGCGATAAAGATCAGTATTTAGGTAAAGGTGTCCTAAAAGCTGTAAACAACGTAAATACAACCATTAATGAAGCGATTAATGGAATGGATGTTTTCGACCAGAAAGCTATTGATTACGCACTTATTCAATTAGATGGGACAGAAAATAAATCCAATTTAGGAGCAAATGCTATTTTGGGTACTTCGTTGGCCGTAGCAAAAGCTGCCGCTGCAGAAGCTGGATTGAGTTTGTACAAATATGTTGGTGGAGTAGGAGCTGTTACTTTACCTGTGCCTATGATGAACATTCTGAATGGTGGTTCACATGCTGATAATTTAATTGATATTCAGGAGTTCATGGTTATGCCTTTTGGTGCTTCTTCTTTTTCAGAGGGGCTTCGTTGGGGAACTGAGATCTTTCATCATTTGAAAAATGTATTGAAATCAAAAGGAATGTCAACAAATGTAGGAGATGAGGGTGGTTTTGCTCCTAGTTTAGGCTCAAACGAAGAAGCAATTGAAGTTGTTATTCAAGCTATTGAAAAAGCTGGATTTAAGCCAGGAGAAGACATTTACGTTGCACTAGATGCTGCTTCATCAGAATTCTTCAAATCTGATAAAGGAGTTTACCATTTCGAATCTACAGGTGAAAGTTTAACTTCAGCAGAAATGGTTGCCTATTGGGAAAATTGGTGTAAAAAATACCCAATTATTTCAATTGAAGATGGTTTAGCAGAAGACGATTGGGCAGGTTGGAAATTGGCTACTGAGAAATTAGGAAACGATGTTCAATTAGTAGGAGATGATTTATTTGTAACGAATACAAAACGTCTTTCTAAAGGAATTAATGAAGGAATAGCTAACTCAATTTTGGTAAAAGTAAATCAAATTGGTTCTTTGACTGAAACAATTGAGTCTGTTCAATTGGCGACTAGAAATCGCTATACATCTGTAATGAGCCATAGAAGTGGTGAAACAGAGGACAATACAATTGCAGATTTAGCAGTTGCTTTGAATACAGGTCAAATTAAAACGGGTTCTGCTTCTCGTAGTGATAGAATGGCGAAATACAATCAATTACTTCGTATTGAAGAAGAATTAGGTAGCGCAGCTGTTTATCCTGGAAAATCCTTTCGTTTTATTAAATAAGTCGATATGAGAAACTTGCTCACTTTTCTTTTTTTGAGCCTTGCTTTAAGTAGTTTTGGTCAAAAGCGTTTTTTTGGTCAAGCTGCATTAACAACGCATTCAAAAGATACATTGGCCTTAATTGAAAGTCAATTAAAACAAAATCCTTCTGTATTAGTTGTGCGTGTAGATCCGTTAAATTTTACAGTTTTGGTTTTTACAAATGAAATGGAA
Organism: uncultured Lishizhenia sp.; assembly: GCA_964534495.1. Classification (GTDB taxonomy): domain Bacteria; phylum Bacteroidota; class Bacteroidia; order Flavobacteriales_D; family Crocinitomicaceae; genus UBA952. The sequence goes on along the minus strand of CAZHPL010000107.1, from coordinate 5,067 downwards.
GCTTTTCCTATTGAACGATTTCGTGAGATTTTGGGTGCTTATTCAAGCTTAGTAAATTGCGCAAGAGTGGGAGAAATGCAGAAAGATAAGATTGAAGCTTTTCCATTTAGGCATTGTCAATAGAAATTATCACACATAAAAAAAAGGATGTTCAAAATGAACATCCTTTTTTTTATACATATATATTTTGCTTACACTGAAGCAATTTTATCCGACATGTATTCACCTGATTTAAGTTTTCCAACAATTTTAGAAAAGCACTCAATCGTGTAATTTACATCATCAATAGTATGAATTGCTGTTGGAATAATTCTCAATATAATCATCCCTTTAGGAACAACTGGGTAAACAACCATTGAACAGAAAATATTATAATTTTCTCTTAAGTCGTAAATCAAGTTAGTTGATTCCGGAATTGATCCATTCATATATACTGGAGTAACACATGAATTTGTTGGGCCTATTTCGAAGCCAGCATTTTTCAATCCGCTTTGTAGTGCATTTGTAATTTCCCAAAGTTTATTCTTTAACTCAGGTTGCGTACGCATCAATTCTAATCGCTTTAACGCACCTTTAACCAATGGTAATGGCAATGCTTTAGCAAAGATTTGAGAACGCATATTATAACGCAAATATTCAACTACTTGTGCGTCACTTGAGATAAATCCTCCGATTAAAGCAAATGATTTTGCAAAGGTTCCAAAATAAATATCAATTCCATCTTGACAACCTTGCTCTTGGCCTGTTCCCCCACCTTTAGCACCAAGAGTTCCAATTCCGTGAGCGTCATCGACAAATAAACGGAAATTGTATTTTTCTTTCAAAGCTACAATTTCTTTCAATTTACCTTGGTCTCCTCGCATTCCGAATACACCTTCAGTAATCACAAGGATTGCACCGCCCGTTTCTTCAGCTAACTTAGTTGCACGTTGCAATTGTTTTTCACAGTCTTCAATGTCGTTGTGTTTGAAAACGTATCTTTTACCCATGTGAAGGCGAACTCCATCAAGAATACACGCATGCGATTCAGCGTCATATACAATTACATCGTGGCGATCTACTAAACAGTCAATTGCCGAAACCATTGCTTGGTAACCGAAATTCGCAAGGATGGTATCTTCTTTTTCTACGAAAGCAGATAATTCTCTTTCCAGTTGTTCATGATAATCAGAGTTTCCACTCATCATTCGGGCTCCCATTGGCGCTGCAAAACCAAACTCTGCGGCAGCATCAGTATCTGCTTTTCTAACTTCAGGATGATTTGCTAAACCAAGGTAATTATTTAAAGACCAGTTTAATTTTTTAGAACCTCTAAAATTCATGTGTGGGCCAATTTCCCCTTCTAATTTCGGGAAAGTAAAATAACCGTGTGACTCTTTCGCGTGTTGACCGATTGGACCACGATTGGCTTTGATTTTCTCAAATATATCTGCCATAATGTAAATTAATTCTGTTTGATAGCTGCAAAGTTAACGCTTTCGTTTTGCATGCTTTACAAGTGCTTAAATATTTATTAACCAATGCTTGCAAATAATTATGTCTATTTTTGCAGTAATTCAGTTGTATGGTAACATTATTCATAACCAGTTGTATCTCTTTGTTTTCACTCATCAACCCATTGAGTGCTTTACCTGTATTTATCTCTCTTACAAATGGATACTCTGAATTACAGCGAAAAATCACCATTCGCAGAACTGCAGTTTACATTTTTTTAATCAGTGTAATTTCTTTTTTTGCGGGTACTTACATTCTTGAGTTTTTTGGTATTACCATTTATGCACTTAAACTGGCGGGAGGAATCATTATTTCGCGTTCTGGGTTTTTATTGTTGAATTCACAACACAAAGGCGACGTAAAAGGTGATGTGGAAGAGGAATCCAAAATAAAAGAAGATATTTCATTTAGCCCCCTTGCAATGCCTTTATTAGCTGGACCTGGATCCATTTCGCTATTGATAAATTTATCGTTAGTTCACAATAAATGGGATGAGAAAGGAATTTTAATAGCTTCTATTTTGGTTGTAAGTGTTTTGATTTACTTCATTTTTCTTTTGGCCCCACGAATTCTAAAATACCTTGGTCAAGCAGGACTGAAATCAATGTCAAAAATTATGGGCTTTATTGTTCTTTCATTAGGTATTCAGATGATTGTTGACAGTTTGAAAGCTCTTTTTCACCTGTAAATAAATTGTGACATTTTTACTAACAAAAAATGCGTTTAATTTGTGTTAAATAAGATTGTTTTATGTTTTGATTTGTTTTATTTGATTGTTAATAGATTGATTATCAGTATAAAATAAAAATATAATTTTTACTTATTCATATTTGAATTATTCCTTTCATAACAATTATTTATTCTTTTTTCACAAAAAATTACCGCAAATACGAAATCTATTTGTAATTTCACACCGCAATTGTTTGATAAATAAGCGATTCGCCCACGCAACCCCAAACTAACTAACACTATTATGAGCTACAGAGACGGATACAGCAGACGAAGTACTATCGCCTTAACTTTGTCAGTTTTAGCTTTAGTAATTTCCATTATCAACCTAGTTTTGCTAACTGCCCCTTAAATTTTATCCTTTAAATAATTACCTGTACTATTATTAGTATCTTTTACAAGATTTTCAGGTGTGCCTGCAAATAACACATGACCTCCGTTTTCACCACCTGTTGGTCCCATATCTATTAAGTAATCTGCACATTTAATTACTTCTGTATTGTGTTCAATGACAACAATAGAATGACCTTTGTCTATCAGTGCATTGAACGCAATGATTAGTTTTTCAATATCGAAAAAATGTAATCCTGTTGTCGGTTCATCAAAAATAAATAGGGTGGAAGGTGCTTGTGCTCCTTTTGATAAAAATGACGCTAATTTGATGCGTTGAGCTTCTCCTCCACTCATAGTACTTGACGATTGACCTACTTTTAAATAACCGAGCCCAACATCAATTAATGGTTGGATTTTCTCAACAATTTTGAAATCTAATTTATCAGTCCCTTCCTTGAAAAAAGCCAGTGCATCTTCCAAACTTGTTTCTAATAAATCATAAATCGTTTTACCTCTATACTCAATTTCAAGCGTTTCAGCTTTATAGCGTTTACCTTTGCAAGTTTCACATTCAAGGTGAACATCTGCCATGAATTGCATGCCAACGGTAACGGTTCCTTCACCTTCACACATCTCACAGCGACCGCCTTCCACATTGAAACTAAAAAATCCCGGTTTGTACCCTCGTGCCTTTGCCAATGGCTGCTTTGCATACAATTCACGTATTTCATCAAAGGCTTTGACATACGTAATCGGATTGCTTCGCGAAGACTTTCCAATGGGATTCTGATCTACAAATTCTACATGCTTAATTTGCTTTAAATCGCCGGAAATCCCGTCAAATCGTCCTATTAAATCACTGCTTAATCCCAATTCTTTTTTAATCGCAGGAAATAAAATACTTCGAATTAAAGTTGATTTACCAGAACCAGAAACGCCAGTTACACAGACTAAACTATTCAATGGGATTTCAACATCAATATTCTTTAAATTGTGTTGTCTTGCACCTAGAATCAGAATTTTATTATTCGATTTTCTCCTTTTGGTGGGTACAGGAATCGATTTTCTGCCCGTTAAATAATCTGCTGTTAGACTATTGATTGCCTTTTCAAGCATCGAAAAATCACCTTGGAAAACCACTTCACCACCAAAAATACCTGCTTTTGGACCTATGTCAATGATTTCATCTGCCGCTTTCATGACTTCTTCCTCATGTTCTACAACGATTACGGTATTTCCTATTTTCTTCAAACGTTGCAACACACTGATTAATCGTTCCGTGTCTTTTGGGTGAAGTCCAATGGAAGGTTCATCCAATACATAAACGCTACCAACTAAACTACTTCCTAAGGATGTAGCTAAATTAATGCGTTGCGATTCTCCTCCTGAAAGGGAATTGGCTGCACGATTCAAGGTCAAATACCCCAAACCTACATCTTTTAAGAAACCTAATCGTTGAATGATTTCTGGTAAAATGCGTTTGGAAACAGATGTATCATAGGTACTTAATGCCAAAGTCGTGAAAAAAGTATACGCATCTTCAATTGACATTAAAACGACGTCTTGAATGGATTTCCCCTCTAATTTAACATTGGCAGCGTCACCTCTTAAACGGGTTCCATGGCATTCAGGACAAAGGGTTTTACCGCGATACCGCGATAGCATTACACGATACTGAATTTTGTAGGTTTGACTTTCAATGAATTTAAAGAAACTATTTAATCCTTCGAAATGGGCATTTCCTTTCCAAAGAAGTTGATATTGTTCTTTCGTTAAATCCTTTACGGGGCGATGAATAGGGAAGTCAAATTTCTTTGCATGATAAATCAAGGCATTCAAATATTCACTCATGGAATCACCTTTCCAAGGAGCTATAGCGCCATCATAAACACTCAGATTTCGATTGGGAAACACTAATTCTTCATCGATTCCAAGTACCATTCCATATCCTTCACATGTTTTACAAGCACCAAAAGGATTGTTGAAGGCAAAAAAGTGCACATTGGGTTCCTGAAATTCAATTCCGTCTTCTTCAAAACGATTGTTGAACCAAGCCTCGGTATTTGATTCTGGAATCAAAATGCCACAATTTCCTTTTCCTTCTGTAAAAGCAATGCCAATAGAATCAAGGCACCGCGAAATGTTTTCATCTTGTGTGAAGTCCGTTGCAATTCGATCCACGACCAAGTATATGGTTTCAGGCAAAGAAGTATTTTGTGCAATATCATCAATTAATTGAAAGTTTCCATCTAAGTAAATGCGCGTGAATCCTTGTTTGTACAATGATTGTAGTTGTTCCCATTTATTTGAAATCGGAGCTACGATTGCAACCCGAGTATTTGTTGGGAGTTCTTGCAGGTATCCATACACATCTGTTGGAGCGTGTTTTTTAACTTCTTTCCCACTAACTGGCGAAAAGGTTTTACCAACACGAGCATATAATAATTTTAAGTAATCATAAATCTCAGTGGTTGTTCCAACTGTTGATCGTGGATTGCTTGTAATTACTTT
>CAZHPL010000106.1:0-10241 GCA_964534495.1 uncultured Lishizhenia sp. | reverse complement strand
AGAATAAGTATTATTCTGAGGGTAAAGCTTCTTCTTTGTTTGATTATTCAAAATACGCGCGGTGGCGTAGTTTTCAAGTCCCCAGGGAGAGCAAGGTTGATCATTATATGAAGAGTTTGGTGTTTTTAAAGCAATGTTTGTCAACGTTTGAGGAAGCGTATGATGAATAAACTTCCCCTTTCCAACGTGCATTTCGTACATTGCCGTCAAACCATTAAAACGTAAAACCGTTTGATTATTGGTCGCTTCTAGTTGAGAAATACCATACCATTCTCCGTAAATTGTATCTAAATTATGGACATGGTAAAAATCAATTTTTTCTTTTCCTTGATTGAATTTCAAGCGAATGTAGCGATCAAAAATAAAGGCAGGTGTTTCATGGATGTCTAAATCCGCCAATATGTTTTGCGTTTGAATGGATGAACTCAAGAAAAAGCTACTTCCTTCTTCTAATTTTATTTTCATCAGTGCCCATTCGGTGTAAGTAAAACCAATCGTGTCACCAATGGCGATAAACAAGGCATCTTCCTTGCGTTTTAAAACAGAGTCCAATTTTGAACGATCCGAAAGCGCTACAATTTTAGTAGCTACTTTCTTCATTTTCAGCATTTGGAAAAACAAAAACAATCCGCGCGGTTTTTTACTTTCTGCTTCATAACTTGCTGTCCAATCCGAGGATCGATAACCGTCTTCCACAGGAGCATTGGATTGCCATTTCCACAATAAGAACACAACAGCTGCCAAAACAACTGCCAATGCTATAAACACGACGTTCTTATTTTTGGTCAATTTGTTGGTTTTTCAAGGTTTGTAAAAATTGTACAAAGACAGGTTCTATTTCTTTGTAACGCGCTGCATCGATGGCATATTCTCCGTACCAAACAATTTCGAATAAACGTACCGTTCTACTAAAATCTGATTTTAAAGTAGGCGATTTCACTTCTTGCAAATACTGATGATTCGTCTTTTCTCGTTTCCATTTGATGGCATTGAAACGAATCAATTCTTGTAAAATCATGGTAAAGTACACACGAACGGCTTCCCGAAAATCTTCGCGTTGTAAAGCAGCTTCCAAACGCAGTTCTAATTCCGATTTTGTGACCACTTCAGGATTCCAATAATCATCGAATTCTTGTGTGATGGAACTATTCGGGTTGAGATTACGAAGTAAAAAATATACAATTAAAATAATGGCCGCAAAAATCAGTAGGAACAAAACCAACTGCCAAAACGATTGCGGAATTTCACCAATATCAACGGGGTCTATATCTACATCGGGCTCGTCAATTTCAGGTGGATCAAACTCTGGAATAATAATTTCTTTTGCAGGAACAAACTTCTGTTTTTTGGCTTTCGATTGTTGGTCTTGAATTTGCTGTTCCAGAATGCCTTGTACAGGGTCATTGTTCTCATCTTCCACCTCCACATCATCGAAATCGGAATCCGTTACAGGAGAATTTGAATACCATTCATTGTTATTGAGTTCCTTATCTTTTCCGTATTCAGATTTTTGAATTTCCTTTTTCCATTCACGCTCAATTTGTTTGTCCGTTTGTGCAGACAAATGAAAAGCCATCACTAGGATGCAAACTACCGCTATGAATTGCTTATACATTTTCATCCTCGTTCATTTCGCGGTATCGGTCGCGTTTTCCAAATTTCTTAAAATCTTCCGTGAGTGTTCGCGCATCTACCACTTCTTTTGCAGCAAAATAAATAAACGTTGAATAGATAAAAAATAAGGGCAAAACGGCTAAAGTAAAAAGAATGTAAACGAATTGTCGAATTATGTTTGACCAGAAGAAAGTATCAAAATGGTAGGTATTGCAAATACGCTCCACAAAACCTGTCAGCATATCCAATAAATCGGGTGTCTCAGGTTTGTCGCCGTAATATACAATACTAAATACAAAAGCAATCGGTTGACTAAACACCGCAACCAATGCGCCCATAACTGCCGTTGCAAGTATCAATGTGAAATAGCGTTTTGTACCCAAACTAACAGCTTTCTTCATGGATTCTCGCAAACTTTTTTCTTCGAAAATGACTGTTGGAATCATCAAATGCAAAAAAGGAATCACAAAAACAAAAGGAATTATCCATTGCCAAGGAAGCAATAAAACAGGCACACTAATAAAAGAAGAAACCAATAGTACTTTTGCGCCAAACTTCTTGATGAATCCCCAAAAGCGAAGTGTTCCATTTTGTGCTTTATAAAATATATGCAACACACTCAAAGCGATTAGTGCAAAATAGAAAACCCATAATACTAACTGCACAAAATCAATTACATGTGCAAAATTGAATCCCATAATATTTGCCATCTGACCTGCCCAATCATAGAAGTAAGATACACTCGCTTCTTCTGGATAGATAAAATCTCTTAGCAAAACACCACCGATTGCCAATGGAAAAACGATGCGAAAAAACGGCATAAAAAAAGCACTAAACTTTGAAGCATAAAACCGCAATGATTCACGAATTAGCTCACCACTATTTTTCACTCCTGCCAACTGAATTGAGAATACGGTAAATTGAGAAACTTCTTCCTCTTTTTCGACCAATTCGGGATATTTCATTGCCATGTAAATGGGATAAACCACCATTACCAAGACAATTAACAAGAACGAAAATGCAATGATGAGCAATTTACTCCAATCGGGTAAGGTGTCGTAATGGCGCGTAACGAAACTTTCGAAAAAGCCTGCAAAAATCAAAAACAAAGTTACCAGCACCATGATTTTCAAGCCTCGTTTCACAGAAGACTTCATGGATTGAAATCGTGTCAACGTACCCGGGAAAAGCCAACCACTTCCGGCCGTAATTCCTGCTCCAGAAGCAATAACAAGTGCTGAAATCTCAAAAGCTCCATGAATCCAAATACCTAAAAAGCTAGTAATGAGTAAGCCTTTTAACTTGAAATAATATTGAAATGCTCCCAACATCACCCCATTGCTGAACATGAGTACATGCGTCAGTGCGGTGAAAAAGAAACCTGCAAAAAACATAAGAAAGGCCACTTCAATATTATTGAACGTGATTTCATACATCATATAAATTTGTGAGCCATTTTCATAAACGTTCAAAGGGCGACCTTCTTCAATGTTGTTAATTGTCATATCGACATAACCGTCTCCCATCACCAAACGCGGAAAATCAGGGTCTACGTGCGTTGACACAACACCAATCGCCACGTACACCATGAACGCAATCAGTGCAAACGTCATTGCTTGACGCGCCTTATAAATTTCAATCGGAATAGAAACAGAAGCTTGTTTAAGTGCTTGAAAAAAGGAATCACGCTTGAATTTATTGACACCTAGAAACACTTTTTGCCCCAACTGATTAAGGTAAACGCGCACTGTTCTTCGGTGGTAATGAGTTTGGGCGTAACCTAAATCATCTGTAATATCAATATACAAATCACTTAATTCTTCCGGGCTTGCGTCAGAAGTTGCGTTAAGGTTTTCAAAACGCTCCCATTTCTTTTTATTTTGCCGGATGAATTCGGTTTCTTTCATGTGAAAGTAAAAATAGCTTTTTTTTGAAAACGAATGATTTTCAATTGCGATTAGCGTAGAAATACCTGTGGGGAAAGAGATAGTCATTTTGAAATTTTAGAGCTCATTATCTTCGTTTATTTGTATATTTATAAGAAACATTGTTTTTTGGAAGAAAAATCTTCGTTATATTTGATAAAATGAAAGCAATGGGAAATTCCGAAAACAAGTCTTCCAAAGTAGCTGAAAATAAGCTGAAATCTCCTAAGGAAAAGCAGGTTTCGAAAGCAAAATTCATTCAATACTTGTCAAAAGAAGTGAATCGTAAAGCAACAGAGCGCATGTTTGAAGATTTAATTTTGGGGAAATGATTGCTATTACAGATAGCAATATCATCTTTAGCGCACTGATAAATCCGAAAGGTAAAATCGCACAGGTTTTCAAACTTAAAAGTAATCTTCAATTCATAGCCCCAAGGTATATTATTGAAGAAATTGAAAATCATTTTGAGAAAATCGTAAGTTATTCAGAGTTAGAAAAAAAAGAATTAAAACAGGAATTAGATTTTATTTTAAGCAAGATTGATATTATAGACACGAAAGACATCCCCAAAAAATACTTGTTTGAAGCTGTTAAAATAGTCGCTGATATAGATTTTGACGATGTGTTTTTTGTTGCTCTCAACCGATATAAAAAACACAGAATATGGACTTTAGACAAAAAATTAATTGTTGGCTTGAAAAAGAAAGGTTTTGATATTTGTATAACGACCGAGGAGATTAGAATGAAGTTGTACAAAAAATAAGCTAGTTAATCATTTAATAAAAAGCTAACTTCAATCTTTAATCAAAAAATATACTAAAAAAGACACCTTTTCAATCCCACCTCCACTCTCCTTCCTCCCCATTTTTTAAAAAAAATTATCGTTACATTTATGGAAAAGGAAAAAAGCCTGCATCTATATACCAAAATCTTAAAACTATGAAAAATTGGATAGCCGTGTGGATGCTGATTTGGGCAGGAAGCACATTTGGACAAATGACAACTGGTGAAGTAATCGGAACTGTTTTCTTCCCCGGAAAAAAAGAAGCAATTATTGGTGCAAAAGCTGTTATTGAAGACAATAGTCGAAAATACCAAGCTGCGACAAATGAAGACGGGCGTTTCCGTATTCCGCAAGTTCCTTCTGGAAAATATGAATTGCGCATTTTTTATGCAGGGGATACCATGAAAAATATAATTGCAGATGTGCCGATTGAAGCGTATTGCAATTTGGGGGAAATTGAGTTTTCTGCGAATGTGAAAGAAATTAAAGAGGTCAATGTAAAAGCTCAGGTTGTAAAATTGGTTATGGGCGAACTTCCCATCAAGGAATTAACTTCCAAAGACATCGTTAAATCGCCTATAAAATTTGATTTGAAAACCCTTGCTGCTTCAATGTCTTCTGATATTCACATGAGTGACGACGGCGAACTTTCTTTCCGTGGTTCTCGAAAAGGCGACATGATTTATGTAATCGATGGAATAAAATGCGCAGATGTATTCAACGTTCCGAGTTGCTCTATCAGTAAAATGATGGTGTACACGGGTGGTTTGCCAGCAAAATACGGTGATACATTGGGAGGTGCCATCGTTGTGGAAACGAAAGGGTATTTTGAATTATTGCGCAATTGGCAAGCTCAAAATGGTCAGTGATAGCTATCCAAAACTAGGGAGCCCGCAACGGAAACGTGTGCGGGTTTTCTTTTTCCCTAAGAAAGTATAACTTTGAGTCATGAAGTATTTCATTATTGGTTGCGCACTATTGCTTTCGGGATTCAGTTTTTCGCAAACGACACGCCTGAAAAAAAAGTATCTCAAAACCTACGAAGGACAAATCCCGGCGTATAGTATAAATACAGGGGTAGCTTTACAAGAAGTTGCCGCTGTTAAGATTGAATTGGCATTAACAAAAGACAGCATGTATGTTACGGTGGGCAAAGCAATGTATGCTGGAACCTATATTGCCACTAAAGAAATCAAAAACGAATACCAACTCATTGGCACAATGGAACAAAGTGGGATAAAAGAAGTGTTTCAGTTCAGTGCAAAAACTGGAGAATTGACACGCAAAGGAATTTTCCCACAACCCGATGCGGCATTAAAGCCCAAACAAGATTAAAGCGGTAACGAAATCGTAAACGTTGTTCCTTTTCCGGGTGAGCTTTTTACGTCAATTTTCCCGTGATGGGCATCAACAATTAATTTTACGTAATACAAGCCCAAACCAAATCCTTTCACGTTGTGTACATTTCCGGTAGGAACGCGATAAAATTTATCAAAAATCAATTTAATATTTTCGCGTTTAATACCAATTCCATTGTCTGAAATCTCGATTTGTAAATAGTTTTTTTCGTTGCGTGTTGAAATGGAAATATCCGCTTTCTCTGTACAATATTTTACAGCATTATCCAATAAATTATAAATAACATTGGTGAAATGGACCGGGTCTGCTTGAATCGAAAAGCGTGGAGCATCCAAATGAATGGATAATTTCCCTCCTTGTTCCGTTTGACTAAATTCAAAATTCTCTTTGACTTCTTGCAATAATTCATGCACATCGAATTCTTCTTTGTTCAAAACAACTTGATCCTTGTCTAATTTCGCGACATTTAAAACGCGTTCTACCTGATTTTCAAGACGTTTGTTTTCTTTGTAAATAATCCCGGCATAACGTTTTACTTTCTCCAATTCCACTTCATCCTCCAAGCGCAACAACAATTCACTTGATAAACTTATCGTTGAAATCGGCGTTTTTAATTCGTGGGTCATGTTGTTAATGAAATCGTTTTTCACTTCCGAAAGTCGTTTTTGACGAATGATGATGGATAAGCTGTAAGCAAAAAACACGAAAACCAAGAAAACAATGACTGAAATGTACAACCAAGGAGAAAAAAACGTGGTAGCTTCAATTGTTTTAGGTTGGATATTTGGAAAGAAAATCGTGAAATAATGACCATCTTTTTTCAAGCGAAGTTTAGCCACATCAAAACCTGGAATCGTATCGTTAACATTTACATAAACCGAATCTTTAGTGTACCGAATCAAAGGGCTAAACGTCAGGGAATCCGTAAAGCAATCGTAAATTCCATATACAAAATCTTGGTGAATGTTTTGATCGTAAAACGCCTTTTTAAGCAAAGTTTCCAAATAAAATGGTTGAATTTCCTGATTGAAATCCACAATAAAATGATTGGGTTTCAATTGACGAACGGCACCATACAAATCTGTGTTTTCGCCTGTGTTTTCGGTGATTTTTTTCAACACATTTCGAAGTGCAATAAAGGTTTGGTCTGAAAATTCTTTCAAATTCAAACTGTCTGCTTTTTCTTGAATAGCAATATTTTTCTCTTGAAACTGAAGTGTTTTACGCAACCAAACCAACTGAATCAGCAAAATGCTAATCAAAGAAATAATTCCTAAAACAACAACTGCATTAATGGTTCGTCTATTCATGCAACAAAGTTACACAAAATGGATGCTATTGAAAAACGCCTGCCGCCACCGTGTTATTGGTATTCTCATCAATTAGAATGAACGCACCGGTTTTTCGGTTAATGGTAAATGTATCAAAACTAACTTGTTCGGCGGTTTTGATTGTGATTTTACAAAAATCATTCAGTTGCATTTCTTCCACACCCTCCACTTCATCAAAGGAATGAATATCGATTTTACTTTCGATAGATTTCACAGCGGCTTTTGTTCTAAAACTACTTTGTTGCAACAACAATTTCTGTCCTTTTTTGAAAGGTTTATTGTCCATCCAGCATAAGGTTGCTTCAAATTGATTTTCTAATTGCGGTTGCTCTTCTTTTTTGCAAATAGTTGTTCCTCTACTTACATCTAAATCATCTTTTAGGTGCAAAATAATAGGTTCACCTGTATGCGCTTCAGTTACCGAAATCCCAAATTTTTCAATGCGATCAATTTGCGTTTCAAGTTCTTGCGGATACACACTTACGGTATCACCTACTTGTAATTTCCCACTTAATAAAGCGCCCGCATATCCTCTGTAATCATGTAATTCCTTTGTTTGAGGACGAATAACATATTGCACCTGAAAACGCGAAGCATTGTGTTCTTGCTCATCTGGAATTTCAGTTGTTTCCAAGAAATCAAAAAGTGTAGGCCCTGTAAACCAAGCAAAATTATCGGATTTTAGTACAACATTTTCGCCTGTTAATGCACTTACCGGCAAGAAAGAAACTGTATTTAAACCAATTTTATTCGCGAACACTTTGTATTCTTCTTGTATCGTATTGAAAACAGTTTCGCTATAGTCCATCAAATCCATTTTATTGACACAAATTAAAACATGTGGGATTCGTAAAATGGAGGAAATGATACTATGTCGTTTGGTTTGATCGGTAATTCCATTGCGCGCATCAATTAAGATGATGGCCAAATCGGTGTTGGATGCTCCCGTAAACATATTACGCGTGTATTGCGCATGTCCTGGCGTGTCAGCAATGATGTATTTTCGTTTGTCAGTTACAAAATATTTATAGGCAACATCGATGGTAATACCTTGTTCGCGTTCCGCACGAAGACCATCTGTCAAAAGCGCAAGATCAATTTGGGAATGAGCCGATTGTGTTTTTGTTTGGCGTGTTAATGTTTCAATAATATCTGTTGAAATAGCTTTGCTGTCATACAACAAACGACCAATCAAGGTGCTTTTGCCATCGTCCACATTACCTGCTGTAAAAAATCGTAGTAGTTCCATCCTTTGTTTCAGATTTCTAAAAGTAACCACTTTTCTTTCGGTCTTCCATTGCTGCTTCGCTAATCGTATCGTCCATTCGGGTTGCTCCACGCTCCGAAATTTTCGTTGCTTTTATTTCTTGAATAATATCGTCAACTGTGTAAGCTTCACTTTCAACCGCAGCTGTACAAGTCATATCACCTACTGTTCTATATCGAACATTTCTTTTAACAATCACGTCAGTAGGCTCAATTTCAACAAATTCGTTGGTGTTCATCAATTGACCTGATGGCAATAAAATACATTCTCTTTCGTGGGTAAAGTAAATGGAAGGCAATTCAATATTTTCGCGTTTGATGTAATTCCAAACATCTAACTCTGTCCAATTGGAAATAGGGAAAACACGCACATTTTCGCCTTTATCAATTTTACCGTTGTAAATAGTCCACAATTCAGGACGTTGCTTTTTAGGATCCCATTGTCCGAATTCATCGCGAACTGAAAAAATGCGTTCTTTCGCTCTTGCTTTTTCTTCGTCTCTTCTGGCACCACCAATACAAGCATCGAATTCAAACTCCTCAATTGTATCTAACAAGGTAAAGGTTTGCAGTGCGTTTCTACTCGGAAATTTTCCTTTTCCGTCTTGCAGTTTTCGTTCTTTAATGGTATCCTCAACTTTACGTACAATAAGTTCTTCACCTAATTTTTGTGCAAGTGCATCACGAAAATCGAGTGCTTCTTGAAAATTGTGTCCTGTATCAATATGAACTAAAGGAAAGGGGAATTTTCCAGGTCTGAATGCTTTCAATGCCAAATTCACTAAGCAAATGCTATCCTTACCCCCTGAAAAAAGCAAAGCAGGTCGTTCAAATTGACCAGCCACTTCACGAAGAATATAAATCGCTTCTGCTTCAAGTTTCTCCAGGTAATCCATTTGGGCGAAATTACGCATTACTTTTTTCGAAAAGATGATATTGCAACAAAAAAATTCCGGCGGGGGAGCCGGAATTCTCTGCTTTGTTAAGGTTGTGGGGTCAACCTAAGGTAAGGTTTCACTTCTTTGAAACCTTTGGGGAATTTTTCAAAAGCCTCGTCATTCGAAACGGAAGGTGCGATGACTACATCTTCTCCCCATTTCCAATCAGCTGGCGTTGCAACCGAATGATTTGCTGTTAATTGAAGTGAATCAATCACGCGCAATAACTCATCGAAGTTTCTACCTGTCGAGGCTGGATAGGTTATTATTAACTTGGCTCTTTTATCAGGTCCAATGACAATGACAGAACGAACGGTAAACTTGTCAGACGCATTGGGATGAACAAAGTCGAATAATTTTGAAACGGTAAAATCGGGATCCGCAATAATTGGATAATTTACTTCCGTATTTTGCGTTTCATTAATATCCTGAATCCATGCTTTGTGCGAATCAACTGAATCAACACTTAACGCAATTGTTTTAACGTTCCTCTTTTTGAATTCATCTTGAAGTTTTGCAACCCTTCCTAATTCAGTAGTACAAACAGGTGTGAAATCCGCAGGATGCGAAAACAACACGCCCCAACTATTTCCTAAATAAGCATGAAAACTAATTTTTCCAATGGATGTTTCGGCTTCAAAATCCGGTACTAAATCTCCTAATCGAATCGACATAATTATACTGTTTTTTGGTTAGACATTCCCACTTTAATGAATTGTAAAAAGGTGTAGAAATAACAACCCACACAAACACCAAAGAAGCTTTCAAGGATAGCACATGCAATTAAAACAAACCCCAGAATGCTTGCAACTATTTCGAAATCAATAAAATATAAACCACCAATAAATAGAGAAAATGTTGCTCCTACTAATGCAGCAAACTTTTTCGGTTCAGCTGGAATTATTTTTTTCTTAAGATTTAAAAGTAAACTGAGTTGTAAAGCGATTTGTCGAAGTAAACTCCACTTGCCATCTGTAAGTGAACGGATTGCAAAATCAATCAATAACAATACAAACAACAA
>CAZHPL010000105.1:6873-10255 GCA_964534495.1 uncultured Lishizhenia sp. | reverse complement strand
TTTGAATGTAATTTGAAATAGAATCTTAACCTTTTACGCGTTCTACGTAAACGCCTGTGCGTGTGTCCACTTTGATGATTTCACCGTTGTCGATGAACAAAGGAACACGTACTTCAGCGCCCGTAGCAATCGTAGCCGGTTTCATAGCGTTGGTTGCTGTATCACCTTTCACGCCTGGTTCTGTGTAAGTTACCTCTGAAATAACGTACATAGGTAATTCAACTACTAAAGGCATTTCTTCTTCCGCATGAAACAAAATGTTTACCGTCATCCCTTCTTGTAAGAAAGCAGGTTTTTCAATCATTTTGTTGGGAATCGTCACTTGTTCAAACGTTTCGTTGTTCATGAAAATGTACCCATCTGCCTCTTGGTAAAGGTATTGATACTCACGGTTTTCGATACGTACGATGTCAATTTTGTGACCCGCTGAAAACGTATTATCCAACACTTTTCCTGATTCGATTTGACGCATTTTCGTACGAACGAAAGCAGGTCCTTTCCCTGGTTTTACGTGTTGAAATTCAATGATTTGAAAAAGTTTATCGTTGTGACGAATACACAAGCCGTTTCTAATGTCTGCAGTAGTTGCCATTTATATGAGTTTTTTTTGCGTGCAAAGATAGGATTTTGAAGGGAATAGGCAAGAAGGACGTTTCCCAATAGTATAAAACTTGAAAAATGTTGGCATTCAAAAGCAGTAATTGTAATTTTTGGGCGTTCCCCTCAAAAAAGTCATCATCCTTCTTCCTTTTTTCAGGGTCGGGCTTTTCGCTACAAGTCCTCGTTCGTTCCTCACTGTGGGCTTTCTCGCTTCTATCCCTAACGCGGGCGAGCCAATTGAGAAGTGAGAAGTTAATAGTGAGGAGTTAAAATGAATGATTAAAAAAACAGGAATGAAAATTGAACTGTTGTAATTGATAAACAAGTTCAAAGTTTGAAAATGAAACACTTTGTGTAAATTAACCACAAATTAATAGCAAAGAAACCCTCTGTGAACCTCTGTGAAACTCTCTGTGACCTCTGTGAAAGCTCTGTTTAACTCTGTGGTTAAATAGTTATTTTCAGATTTAGTTTTTTTACAAGCTAATTAACCAAAAAAAAGAAAAGTATCTTTATGAAAAATTGATTTCTTTGACTCTTTCTAAGTTGTTGTTATGCGTTATATAGTTGTTTTTCTTGCTTTTAGTTGTGTGTTATTTGGATTTAAACCATCCGATTTTTTAAGCGATCAGCTTCGTTATGAACGTGTTCGGGAAGCACAAGCTTCTAAAGGTTCAAGTATTGAAAAGGAATTGAAAACCATTAATCTTAACAAGGAAAACGTTCATATTCTTTTAGTGGCTATTAAAAACACAGACGAACTTAGAATGTATGCCAAATCGAAAGCGGACAAAAAATACAAGTTATTTAAAACCTACACAATTTGTGCTCGATCAGGAGTATTAGGGCCAAAACGCAAACAAGGCGATGGACAAGTGCCTGAAGGATTTTACACTATCGATCGTTTTAACCCAACAAGTTCTTATTATTTATCACTTGGAATTTCCTATCCGAATGCTTCCGATTTGAAAAAATGCAGTAACAACAAACCAGGAGGCGACATATTTATTCATGGCTCATGCGTAACGATTGGATGTTTGCCTATGACAGATGAAGTAATTAAAGAAATTTACATGTTGGCTGTTTATGCTAAAAACAATGGGCAACAACGGATCCCCGTTTATATTTTTCCTTTTGAAATGACAAGCTTTAACATGAAAGTAATGGGGTTCAATTCACCAAATCAAGCATTTTGGAAACAGTTGAAAGAAGGCTACGACATGTTTCAAGACAACATGGAACCCATCACTTTTTTCGTTGATAAAGCAGGTAACTATCAGTTTCATTGATAGATTCTTGTCTTTTTTAAAAGTTCAACCGAGAAACGAGATAAGCGCCCATTTTCAAATTCCCAAATTGGTTCATTTTCAAATTAATTCCCACGCCCCGGCGTAGGCGGAAAGCTTGCCGAAACGGAGTACTCAGCTACAAAAATGCAACAGCGACTAAAAGAAGCTCGTTGAATTTTTAATGGTAGCGTAGTAACAACGTGAGGCAACTTGCAGACGCAGACGGAAGCGTTGGCAAAGTGGGAGGGAAGGCGCTAAAAAAAGTGAAAAGTTAAAAAGTTAAAAAGTGAAGAGTTAATAGTGAAAAACCTAAAGTGAGCAGAGAAAAGTGGTGGAAATCTTCATTTGTAGTAATCATTACAACCATTGAAACAGCTCGACAATCATTTGCTTACCCCATTTTTTTGAGCCGTAATCTTCCATGAGTTGTTTGTATAATTGCTGGTAGGTGAAAATTTTCTTGCGTTTTTTATCAACGATAAAATCTTGTGTGGTTGGGGTAGTTAATTCAACTGATTTGGCAAAGTAAATAACGCCACCATCTTCTGTCGCCAATCCTAAAATCGTTCCTGGTAAACCGCAAAATCCTTCTGGGCCGGCATCTGCTAAAATTTCAGTAGAGTACCAAGCATAAATGCGCGTAGTGTCGTCTTTTTGCCAAATGGCTTTTCGACATTCGTAATTACTTATAACGCGTTTGCTTTCAGTGATTTGCCAAACTTTTGGACGCAAAGTGTCTTCCAAAATGAGTTCTTGTCCCCACATATTCAGAACGAGGGTAAACTGATTTGTCCCCAAAAGATGACGCGTGGTATTTGTGTTAGTTGCCCAACTCATTTCATCCGCTAAATCCGACATTGCAGGTTTGAAAATGGAAAGTGTGTCGTTAAAATACAATTCAAAATCGTCTTTTTTGATTTTGTTTTTCTTGATGTAATCCTTAAAATCGTCATCGTCCACATCTTTGAATTCTTTCTCCAGATTCGTTTTGCGTTCATAGGTGATTTTCCCCACTTTGATTTGTCCAAACGAAAACTGTAGGATGGCACAAAATCCAATGATTAAAAGTTGTTTATTACCATTCATTTTCTTCTTCTTTAACTTTTTGATTATTGAATTTGTAGGTCAATTTCACCAAGAAATAACGCGAAATAATCTTTGTTTTATAATCCGTTATGATATTTGCATCGACTGATCTTTGCGCGATTATGTTTTGGTTTAAAATGTCATTTCCTTGCAAGCTAAGAATCAAATTTTCAGTTTTCAAAAAGGCTTTATCAATGGATGCATTCCAAATTAAGTAGTTCAAATTGTATCCGTTAGCACGTCTTCCGTTGAGATTGTAAGTGGCATCACTTTTTAATTTGATATGCCAAAAAGGTAGCGTCCACGTAAAATAAATTTGGTGTTCTTGTGTGGTGTAAGGCTGATTGGAACTGGAATTGATGGTCGAAGAAGGACTTGTGATTCCAACCGTAGAATAGGTCGAAATT
>CAZHPL010000105.1:4594-6863 GCA_964534495.1 uncultured Lishizhenia sp. | reverse complement strand
ACCGTTGATGTATGAGTTGGCTTTGTTATAGGAAGCGTTAAAGCCTGGATTGATTTCCAAAATCTTTTTATAGAGTCCAATTCCACTGCCAAGATAGACGTTAGTCCATATATTTCCATCGGCATTAACGGTTTTGACAAATTGGCGACCATTGGCATCAAAGGTAGTGGAATCCACCATCGCATTGTTGGTGTAATTAAAACTTGCTCCCGTCCAAATATTGCGATTCGAAACGGCATTCCAACTGTTGAAATTAAAATTCATGCGATGCGTGTAAGTGGGTTTAAGTGCCGGGTTTCCAAGTTGTACACGATTCGGATTCGTATTATCGGGAATGGGTTGCAGGGCATTTACACTGGGTTGAGAAGAGCTTGTGTTATAGCGCAGATTCAAAAAGCTTGTTTTCGAAGGTTTAAAAACATAACCAAAACGCGGCAAAATATTCGAAATGTTTTGTGCAATGGTTTGGTTGGTAAAGATGTTGTAATTATCAATTTGAATGTTTCGAGCACGCGTTCCAAGTGTTATGGTATGTTTTCTGCTTTCATAAATGGCAGCTAGTCCTACGCGATGCTGAAAACGTTTGGTTTCAAACTGATTCGTGAAATTGGAATCCAATATAGAAACGGTTTCCGACAAGATATTACGCGCTTCTTTTGCTTGTTCGTTGGTTGAATATTCAAACATGTACTCCGTTTCCAACTTCCATTTTTTGGTCAAGGGTTCCACATAGGTTGCTTTTAAGGTTTCAACATGTGTGGTATTTTGGTTGTTTTTCAATTGGTTAAGCGTATCGTTTACAGTGCTACCTAAATAATACAGGTTTTCTGAATACAAATTTCCATCGGTTGTGTTATTTCCGTATTTGAATTTGTGTTGAAAGTCAAATGAACGGCGATCTTTCTTGAAATCATGCTTGAAATTGATTTCAGAATTGGCCGAAAAACCCATCGAATTGGTGTTCTTGAAAATATCATTGCTTCGCGAAGCTTGACTCAAAGAGGTCAAGTAATGGGAATAATCGGAAACATTCGTCAGACCTTTAGAAAATTGAAAACTGGGTTTGATTTCAAGTGTTGTTAATGAATCTATTTGCGTGAAAACGGTGAAGTTGACAGCATGCGATTCATTTTTCGAAATGGTTCGTGTTGAATCCACTGAAAAATAACTGGTATCCGCTAAGAAATACTGGGAATAGCTTTGCGAAAGGGCATTCAATTGGTAATTCAGATACGTGTAATTAAAACCAATTTTTGTATTTTTCTTTTTGCCTATTTTATCGTTGAAATAAATACCTGAACGCAAGGTTTTTGGAATACCGTTACCGTTTTCACTTGATCCATTTTGAATCCATTCGCCGTCTTCATTTTGCGAGTAGCCATCTTCACCGCTGAGTCCAAATTTATAAATGTCACTCCAATTAAATTGTGATCGTGGCGTGTTGGAAGCTAATAGAAACACCGCTAATTTTTGAGTTCCCTTAAAGCGATTGAATAGCATTTCACCCTCATAGAATTGCATAAAATCCGAAGCACCTGAAACGCGCCCAAAATATCCTTTCTTGGCATCTTCTTTGAGTTTAAGATCCAGGATTTGAATGGTTTCCTCATCACCTTCTCCCGCATTTTCGTTTTTCTTTTCGTACACTTCAACGGTTTCAACGCCACTGGCTCCAAGGTTTTTGGTTGCAATCGTAGGGTCCGAACCGAAAAATTCGTCTCCATCCACAAAAACCTTACTGATTTCTTTTCCTTGTGCTTTGATTTTTCCATCGGTGCCGACGGTTATTCCTGGAAGCTTTTTTAACAAGTCTTCCACCACTGCGTTTTGTCCCACTTTGAAGGAATCGGCCACATACACAAGCGTGTCTCCTCGAAAATATATCGGATTTTTGTTGGCATAAACGACTACTTCATCTAGCGCTTTCGTCTTAAAACTCATGCGGATATTAGGTATCGATATCTCCTTGTTTTCATTGCTACCAATAATAAAATACGATTTATCATCGTAACGAAAATGCGAAATCACCAACGAAAAAGTATCAATTGGCACTTTCGACAAGGTGAATTTTCCTTCAGCATTCGTCAAGGCATAGTCTAAAAGCAGCGAATCTTTAATACGTACTGCCATTGCTATAGCATCCGGAAGCGGTTTTGTTCCCGTTGAATCGTAAACAGTACCAGAAATGTGCATATTCTGAGACCAAGCTGAAAAGGAAAATAGCAAAAAAAGGAGTAGTCCAAGTTTTTGTTTCATGTAGTAGTAGGTA
>CAZHPL010000105.1:0-4584 GCA_964534495.1 uncultured Lishizhenia sp. | reverse complement strand
GACAAATAACACGAAATATTAATTTGGATACAAGTTTGAAATGTTAAAATAAGAGAATGCGGGGATGCTCATTATTATTTAACTTTCAAAAAGGTTGGAAAGTAATGATTTGCATATAATGTTATTGACAAAAAAAACAGCATAAATTAATACAAGAAGTAAGCTTTTTGGTTTCAAAGTTTATAACGTTTTCTTAAACTACTTCAAAAATAGAGAAAGAAGATTTCTCAAAAGGAAGTTAAGTTGATCTGTTAAAGTTTAATTTTTTTGTATTGCTTATCAAATGCTTTCGATTTCCCCCACGTTTCGTCGCAATAGGTTTTATCTGCAAGGATGATAGCATCCAATTTAAGATGATCTGCCACATTTTCTTCGGTTACATCGGCGTTTAATGGAACTTTTGTGATAGTTACTAGGATTTCATTGTTGGGTGAATCCAATTCAAAATAGTTGAACTGAATTAAATCTTTATCAGTTGTTAAAGATCGTCTGTTGTTATATACAAATCCGTTTGTGCCCATTTTTTTTCTGATGTCACGCAGCGAAGTCTTTCCGAATTGAAAGTCAGTAATGAGTGGTTGACTTGCCTTAGGGTCTTGGAGCCAATCATTTTCCATGTAGACAATTTTACCTTTTTGGCAAGTGATAGAAAAGTCATTTTCATTTTCAGTCTTGAATTTGATTATGTTTTTTGCTTTAGCAACGACTTTCAATTCAATGTTTGAAAGAGACTGTTGGCTGTCGCCGATTTTAAGTCCAAACATGGAAATGTCCTTTTTTGAAAAGGGTAGCATTGCTAAAAAACAAAGTCCGATTAATGTGATTTTCATAGTTAATAAAGTTACAGTTTATTTTAAAAGCTTACGACTGGTTTACCATGAATCATTTCTGAATCCTTGCATACTCTTTCAAGCGTTTGTTTAAAAGACCTTCTTGATTGTATAAGTTTTCTTGAGTTTCCTCCGGATAGTTGGCTTTTAACCAAGCTTTGAATTTTTTATCCGCAATTTTGATTTCAGACAAGTATTTTTGGTAATCTGCTGTTGTGTCAATGGTTACCAGCTTTATTTTATTGTGTTCAGTTGAAATCGTTATTTTCCAGGTTGGATAGTCAACTTTCAAATATTTTAAATAATCACTCCTGTCTTCAACTAAAAATTGTTGTGGTTCACTTTCATTAATTACATTCAGTAGCAAATACTTCCCATTTAATGCTTTAGAAAATGTGAGATAATTTTCGAGAAAGGATTGTTTGTCGTTCTGGTAATGAGTGAAAGTTCGCTTAAGTACAAAGTCATCAGTCAACAGGTTTTGCAAACTGTCTTTTTGATACGCATTTAAAAAAATGAAAAATTTTTCACCACTAGATGGAGATTTCTGTGCACAAGCAGTTAATGAAATCATCATCAATATAAACGTGAAATTTGAAATAATTCGTTTCATTTTGAACGGGTTTCTTTAAGGAAAAGTAGACATTTTTTGGATAAATGAAACCAACTAGCCATTCGATTGGATTAGGTTTAGAAATTTAATCCCATTAATTTTGTAACAATTGAGTTTTGTTATACTCTAAGTTACTTGAATACAACCAGTTATCTGAACATGTTAAAATGGATTTTTCAAAATCACTTTTAATGTTTGTATAGTTTTCACACCATTTTCTTCGATAATTTTTTCACGATACATTTCTATTAAAATCTTCTTTTTATAGTAGTAAACAAAAGTTGAATTGCTACTAATATTAATGGTTGGTATTTCACTTTCATCCAATGGTTTTCCGCTAATTTTCGCCATTTCTTTAAATGAAGATCGCATTACCGACTTTAGTTCTATTGGAGGAATTGTTGTGTTATTCGAAATGAAGGCGATGTTGTCATTTATATTTTCCACTTTAACAGTAGAAATTCCTTTGAACGTTTTATCTCCAAAAGGGTTTGCAATTTCAGTTAATGAATAGTGTGTTGAATCAGTTTTTAAGCTTGTTCCGAAAATCGAAAAATAGTAAGTTATTTCAGGGAAGTAGGTATTAATCATTTTTAGTTCAGTTGAATAGGTGTTTTTCATTGTGTTTAATACCGTTTTACCATTCTTAGAATTGAAATCGATTGCGGCAAGATCTTTCAAAAAAAGTTGCTCGATTTGCTTTTTACATGCTTCATAATTGGTGATTCCGAGCAATTCTCCTTTTTTGCTTAATACAAAACGCAATTCAAATCCCTTGTAAATGTTCATTGCTTTTTGGGTTTGTTCATCCAAAAGCTCCGTTTTTATACCTGACATATAAGTATTGCCATACACCCACGAGCATTCAATGTTGCCATTATACTCATTCAACACCTTCATTGTAACTTGAGTTTTGTTCACATACTTTTCATATTCTGGATTTTCAGCATTTTTCATACCGCGTTGAATTTCAAAGTGATACGTTTTTCCAGATTTGAAACTATGTTCAAGTTCAATTTTTTTGGGATACGGTTTGTTCGTTTTGCAACTTGAAAGGAACAGCAAAATCCCAAAAGCAAATAACAGTCGTGATGTATTAATTTTCATTGTATTGATACTTTTTTATCCTAATTTCAATCGCTAACAAAAGTACAATTACTTGTTTTTTGGTTGGTAATTACTCTTGATTTGACATTCAAATGTTTCACTTGTATCGTCTGTGAACACTTCAATAATCCCTTGGCAATTAAATCGATATTTTCGGTCCATGTTTATTTGGGCGGGAATTTTATACGTTTGCCCTGGAAGAATTTTCTCGTATTCGTTTTTCGGGTTTTTTAGATTTTGAGAATCATTCCACGCGATAAATTGCTGGGTACAATAAATGGGTTTGTCGCTTATGTTTTTTATCGAAAAATAATGGGTGAACTTTAAAGACGGATTTTTGATACTTGTGTCTGCGTTAACAAACGATTCAATCCATTGGCTTGTGTCTATATGTAGAGCACTGTGCTCGATGAGTTTGCTTTTACCGAAACTTAGGTGACACGCAACGGTTTCTTTGTACAATTTGCCTTCGTAGTAAAAAGGCAAACTTAGATAGGAAACGGTATCTCTTTTTTTCCAATTGTCAAGACCTTTAAAATTCAAATAAGTCAGTGAAACAGTCTGTATTTCAGATGGTTTAGCAATGTATTTGTTGAAATTTGAATTCGATAAATTGGTGTCAATAAAAACCACATGCGTACCATTATTCTTGAAAGTAAAGTTCATGAAATTTGTTCTCGTATTGTAGTAGTAAAACGGACTGTATGCAGGTTTTTTATTTGAAATGGTGTCGATATGAATGAAATAATCACGGTTAATCCATTGAATAGGAGAGTGTTGTGCGCTACAGTTTTGAACGAAAACTAAAATGAAAATAACGAAATTGAGCATGCTTTTTAACATGATTGAAGCATCGTTTTTCAATTCAAACGTAAAGGAAATCTGCCGCGTATTTTTTGAAAACATCCTATTTGCATTAAACTATAAAAGTAATGAAACGCACACTAAATCGTCGCATTGAATGTTTTCTTTTTTCCGTATTTCAGCTTTGACGGGTAAGAGGTAGGTGTTGCGTTTTGTATCAAACCAAATAGCTGTTTTCCATTGATTTTGTCCGATAGTAGCAATAACTTTCATGCGTCCCCAGCCTTCTTCCTGCTTTTTTAGAAGGTTTCTTATTTCGTATGAAAGGTCTGTTGGAAGGGAAACAAAGAACCAACTGCCCGCACCATCGTATTTCCAAACTAGCGATTCAAATTTGTAGGTGATTTTTGTGGTCATTGTTAATTTTCGTCACAATTTGGTATTTAACTTTGTTAACATAGTTAAAAATGTTGTCAAAAGGAAAGAAACAAAATTCTCATTAGCTCTTATTTTTTGCTTTTAGACGTATGCCGGTCACCAAACCAAAAGATAAGTAGTGACGATTCAAAGAAGCATCTTTTGAAATCCCTAAAATATGATATTGAAAATAGGGTTGAACGTATAAGGAAAACTGCTCTCGCTTTAGATAATCGAATCCAAAACCAAGATTTCCTGTTAAATTTAATAAACGAAATTGAGTGCTTTTGTCAATAGAAATTTTGCGAGTGATTTTATTGTCTTCATAATAAGCGACAGAGGTTACAGTGTTGGCAATATTGAACAAAACACTCGAACCGGCTGTCAAATAGAATCGTTTTCCCAACAAGCATTTGTAGTAAAGCGGCATTTCTATGTAGTAATTACTATAAACAAAACGAGCTTGCTGTGGCTGTCCAGGTTCAAAAATAGGTTGACCTGTTTGTGGATCAATGCCATACGACAAATCAAGTTTTTTCGTCCGATTACTCGATTTTTGAATGCCTAATCCTATGCCAACTATTGATTTTGGTCTGAATTTATATTCCATAAATGCTTGTGTGCTTAATGTCAAATTTGAAATTTCAATTGATTTATAGATTGAATCAACGCCGCTTGGTATGGAACCATCATTTGTAAAAACAGTCGCGGTCATACTTGGATTCACTGAAAATCCATATTCCCATTTGGAGGTTTGAGCTTGCGTCAAAAAGCTAAAAAACAAAGCAAAAAGTAGAGTAGGGCGCATGTGTA
>CAZHPL010000104.1:4805-10325 GCA_964534495.1 uncultured Lishizhenia sp. | reverse complement strand
AGCTTTTTTAGAGAAATGGAACATCGATTTAAGCAAGCCAAGTATTTTGGTTACTGTTCATCCTGAAACGGTTCACTACCAACAAAACGAGACTTTTTCAGAGGAAATGTATGCTGCTTTATTCGCTTTAAGTGAGAAATTTCAAATCATAGTTACTTTACCGAATGCCGACACAAATGGTTCCGTATTTCGCAAACAGTTTTTTACATTGAAAGAAAATGTTCCATCGGTTCACTTAATAGAGAATTTTGGTACGCAATCCTATTTCACATGCATGAAGCGAGTTGATTTTCTTTTGGGTAACACATCAAGTGGAATTATTGAAGCGGCAAGTTTTGGGAAATATGTTCTTAATATTGGCGATCGTCAAAAAGGAAGATTTGCACCTGAAAATGTTATTCATGTTCCATTTGACGCACAAAAAATAATTGCTAAAGCAAAAGAAATAAGTGGAAAAACTTTTGAAGGCGTAAATCCGTATTACAATTCAAAAGCACTTGAACTAACACTAACTTCACTTCTAAAAAACGTTGTTTATGACGTATAGTAAACACCAAATAGAGCATACAGCAAGCATCAAAGAAGCCTTAGCGAAACTAGACATTTTGGCACAAGACGCCATTTTGTTTGTCACAGAAAACAATGTTTTAGTTGGATCTTTAACGGATGGTGACATTCGAAGAGCTTTATTAAGAGGAATTCAATTGGATGAAACCGTAATAAAAGCAGCCAATACACAACCTAAATATTTAATCGAAGGAGAAAATCAAACCGAGCTTCTAGAACAATACCGTGAAAAAGATTACAAAATTGTGCCAGTTGTTTCTTCTGAAAAAAAATTACTTGACGTCATTAACTTCAGAATCACACGTTCAAGACTTCCCATTGAGGTTGTTATTATGGCAGGTGGAAAAGGTGAACGTTTGCGTCCTTTGACGGAAAATACCCCAAAGCCATTGTTGCCCGTTGGAGACAAGCCCATCATGCAGCATAATCTGGATGCCATGAAATTTTTTGGTATCAAAAAAGCGTGGATTTCTGTCAATTATTTAGCGGAACAGATTGAAGATTTTGTGCAAGAATATGCAACCGAAACGTTTAAAATAGAAACGGTTAAGGAGTCCTTTCCGATGGGTACAATTGGTTCAATTCAGTTAATTCCCCATTTCGAAAGTGATTACATCTTGGTAAGCAACTCCGATTTATTGACCAATGTGGATTACGAGCAATTTTTTGATGACTTTATCAAAAGTGGAGCAGATTTAAGTGTGGTAAGCATTCCCTATAATGTGGATGTTCCGTATGCGATATTTGAATTAAATGATGGAATCGTTAAAGACTTCAAGGAAAAACCAACGTACACTTATTTTGCAAATGGTGGCATTTACTTGATGCATAAAGACGTTTTAAAATTAATACCACCCAACCAATTTTTCACGGCAACCGACTTAATGGAAAGCTTACTTGAAAAAGGCAAAAAAATCAGAAGTTATCCGCATCAAGGTTATTGGTTGGATATTGGAAAACATGAAGATTACAAACGAGCAAGCGAAGATATTAAGAACCTCAAACTCTTTTAGATGCCACTTTCAGAAAACTACTTAATCGTAATTCCGGCAAGAGGAGGTTCAAAAGGAATTCCTGGCAAAAACGGAAAGCCTTTGGATGGAAAACCATTGATACACTACACGATAGACGTAGCCGCTGAACTCTTTCCTTTGGAGCGAATATTTGTTTCAACAGACGATGAAAAAATTCAAGCATTAGCCATCGAAAAAGGTTTGTCTGTTCCTTCACTAAGACCTTCACATTTAGCAACAGACACCGCTTCTTCAAGAGATGTTTTATTAGATATTATTGAACAAAAAAAACAAGCAGGAATCGAATTAGACACACTTATTCTTTTGCAACCCACCTCTCCCTTTCGCATTGCAGAAGATATTATCAACGCCATTCATGAATATGACGCATCAATGGACATGGTTGTTTCTGTAAAAGAAACAAAAACAAATCCTTATTTCAACTTATTTGAAGAAAACCTTGAAGGTTTTTTATCAAAATCCAAAAATGGACATTTCACAAGTCGACAAGAAGTACCTGTTGCCTATGAATTTAACGGTGCAGTTTATGTAATTAATGTAAACGCATTGATTAACAGTGAAATTGGATCATTCAAAAAAATAAAAAAGTATGTAATGCCCAAAGAACGCTCCATTGATTTGGACGAACCATTAGATTGGGACATTGCAGAGATGATGTTGGAGAAAGGATATTTTGAGCGAGTTAAAAAGTAAAACCATTAAGGCCTTTTCATGGGATCTGCTTGGAAGAATTTTCACGCAAGGGAATTCCTTTGTGGTTTCGATTTTTCTTGCGCGTTTATTAGGTCCAAAAGAATTTGGATTGGTAGCAATGGCAATGGCGTTCATCAGTATTAGTAGTGTTTTCATTGACATCGGATTTTCCTCGGCGTTAATTCAAAATAAAAACAACACGCAACAAACCTATAGCTCTATTTTCTTTTTTAACATTTTCGCGGGCGCAGTTATGACGGGAATTACGTTTTTAGTTGCTCCCATCTTAGGAAAACTGTATCACAATCCACAAATCACTGATCTTGTTCGATGGCTTTCACTTGTCTTCGTGTTCAACTCGTTCAATCGTGTACAAAATACCATTTTAAATAAAGAACTCAATTTCAAGAAATTAACCATTCGTACCTTTATTGCATCTGTTCTAAGTGGCGGATTGGGAATTTGGGCCGCTTACGAAGAATGGGGCGTTTATAGTTTAGTCATTCAAACATTGTCCTTTGGTTTTTTTAGTTCCATTTTTCTTTGGACAACAACTTCATGGAAGCCAAGTTTGCATTTTTCAATGGATGAAGTTCGAAAACTAATGGGATTCAGTATGTATGCCTTTTTCGAGCGGATTTTGAATAATGTCTTTAATCGATTAGATGTTTTGTTATTAGCACGTATTTTCTCACCGGTTACCGTTGGATTTTACACACGTGCTTCCACTTTAGTTGACCAAGTAACAAAGTACTCAGCATCTTCCATTATTCGCGTATTATTTCCTGTATTAAGCAAAGTTCAAGACGATCAAGAAACTTATTCAAGGATATATTTCCGAATGTTCTCCATCATTGCTTTTCTAAGTTATGCTTTGTCAGGAATTTTATACTTCCTAGGTGCTGACTTAATCGTTTTGTTATTCGGAAAAAAATGGGAATTTTCGATTCCAATATTCCAAATATTAGTTATTGCCAGTTGTAACATTCCCTTGAATTCTTTGATGTGGAATGCTATGATGAGTAAAGGAAAAGCAAAAGAGAATTTCTATTTTGGATCCATTAAAAAACTGATTGGTTTAATTCCATTTTTAGTAGCATTTTACACAAATGTTTGGTGGTTTACGGTAACTTGGGTTGCCTCAAAATTTATCATCACCATTCTCAATATTTTTATGTTAAAACGTCATTCAGACTTATCTGTACGAAAACACTTTTATCATTTAATTTCGGGATTTGCCTTGTTAATACCAGGTCTAGTTTTCTTTGAATGGCTTGATTTGAAATTATTTGCCACACGTATTGCCTACACCATCGTTTATTTTGCTGTATATTTGAGTGTAAACCGTTTAATAAAAAACCAAGGACTGATGTATGTACTTTCAATGGTAAAAGATATTCAGACAGTAATTGGACGTAAATTAGTTAGCAATCAATGATTCCTGTAACGAAAACCTTTTTACCGCCGATTGATGAATACCAAGCGCAAATCAAGCGAATTTGGGAGAATCGTTGGTTGACAAATCGAGGAGAATTGGTTCGGGAATTAGAAGAAAAGCTTAAAGATAAATTTGACACAGAACATTTCTTTTGTTTAAATAACGGAACCATTCCCATTCAGATTGCATTAAAAATGTACGGAAAAGGAGGTGAAATCATAACCACTCCTTTCAGCTATGTGGCAACTACTTCTGCGATTCTTTGGGAAAACTGCAAACCTGTTTTCGTTGACATCGATCCTCTTCATTTTACCATTGACGAAACTAAAATTGAGGCTGCGATAACACCACAAACTACATGTATTTTAGCTACGCATGTTTACGGAAATCCTTGTAACATAGAAGAAATTGAGCGAATAGCTAAAAAACACGGATTGCATGTTATTTACGATGCGGCTCACTGCTTTGGCGTTGAATATCAAGGAAAAAGCATTTTTCATTTTGGGAACGTTTCTACCTGTAGTTTTCACGCGACAAAAATTTATCATTGTGGAGAAGGAGGAGGCATTTTCTTACGAAATGAGCAAGATTTCCTTATGGCATTTCGCATGCATAATTTTGGGCATAATGGACCTACTGATTTCGAATTAGCCGGAATAAACGGTAAAATATCTGAGTTGCAAGCAGCAATGGGATTAAGTGTTTTACCGCATTTTGATTCTATTTTTGAAGCTCGTAAAAAATGTGTGGAAGCTTACATTCAACAACTTGATAATAATACTTCCATTCAATTGATGAAAATTCGATCGAATACGACTTGGAATTATAGTTATTTCCCTGTTGTTTTTGACACCCCAACTCAACGCGAAAAAGTTGAAAAAGCGCTCAACGTAAAGCAAATTTTCCCACGTCGATATTTTTATCCATCCCTTTCACAACTAGACTTTTTACCATCAAAATTTGATACACCAATCGCCAATTATATTTCGGAAAGAGTACTTTGTTTGCCTCTTTATGCTGATTTAGAAATAGGAGAATTGCATTTAATTTGTGAAACATTAATCGCAGCGCTATGAAACGAATATTAATGTTAGGTGGTGCTGATATTCAGGTTTCAGCAATAAAACGAGCAAAAGAACTTGGATTATATGTCATCACTTGTGATTATTTGCCTGAAAATCCGGGACATGTTTTTGCAGACGAATATCATAATGTGAGCACAACCGACAGAGAAGCCGTTTTAACATTGGCTAGTTCATTGAATATTGATGGCGTTTTAGCATACGCTAGTGACCCAGCCGCTCTAACTGCAGCCTATGTTTCTGAAAAACTGAATCTTCCGGGTAATTCTTTGGAAGCAGTACAGATTATGTCACGCAAAGATTTGTTTCGAGCATTCATGCAGAAAAATGGATTTTTATGTCCAAAAGCAAAATCCTTTACTGATTACGAAAGCGCGAAAAAGTGGCATGAAGAATTAGACACTAAAGCTATATTAAAACCAGTCGATTCTTCAGGAAGTAAAGGAATTACAATTATCGAGCGAAATGAAGATTTTGCTGAAAAATATGAAGATGCTTTATCTTTCTCACGTGAAAAAATAATTGTCATCGAAGAATTCATTGATAAAAAAGGCTATCAAATTGGTGGCGATGGTTTTTTGGTAAATGGAGAACTTGTATTTCGTTGTTTTGGCGATATTCATTTCTCGAAAACAAACCCACTTCTACCCTGCTCTGTGAGTATGCCAACTTTGCACAATGATGAACTCGTGAAAAAAGTGCATGC
>CAZHPL010000104.1:0-4795 GCA_964534495.1 uncultured Lishizhenia sp. | reverse complement strand
GAAAACGGGAGCCTTGAATTTCGATATTATGGTGGATCAAAATGACAATGTTTACATCATTGAAATCGGACCTCGAAATGGCGGAAACATGATTCCTGAATTAACAGAATATTGTACAGGAATTGACATGAAGACAGCAAGTATTTTACAAGCAGTCAACGAACCCTTACCTCCTCTGACCATTGGAAATGAAAAGAAATATTTTTCGCATTATGTCATTCACGCACCAAAAACGGGTTCTGTGAAGCATTTTGAATTGGATGCCTATTTGAAAGAGCATGTTTTATATTCGCATGTCAACTTTAAACTTGGGGATGAAGTGAAAAAATTCACAAGTTCTGCTAATCGTTTAGGGATTATTTTGTTGAAATACAAAGATGAAAAGGAAATGTTGGATTTAATCTACAACATGCCTGACCACCTTCAATTCGAAATTGCATAATATGGATGTATGCCTTGAACCTTTAGAAGAAAAACACGCTTTGGTTTCTTATAAATGGAGAAACAATCCGCTTTTGTGGCAACATACATTCAATAAACCCGATAAAGAAATCACTCTAGAAATGGAGTTGGAATGGTTGAAAAAAGTCATTCAAAATAAAAATGAAAAGCGCTTTGCCATTCTCGCAGATGGAATTTATGTTGGGAATATTTATTTGACAAACATTGAAAATCGCGCTTCTTTTTTCGGAATCTTTTTAGGCGATGAAAAAGCTCAGGGCAAAGGAATAGCAATGCAAGCCATGGAAAAACTCTTTGAAAAAGCAAAAAACGAATTTGAAATTGACAAGGTTTATTTGCGTGTCAAAAAAGCCAATGAAAGTGCACAAAACCTTTATAAAAAATTGAATTTCAATGTCCTTGAAGAAAAAGAAGACTATTATTTAATGGAAAAACACTTGTGATGGAATTGAAAATCAACACACCTGTGATAGAATTCCCCAATCAATGCGTTGAAAAACCTATCGTGAGTGTGATCATGCTGACGTATAATCATGTTAACTACATCGAACAAGCTATCCAAAGTATTCTAGCACAAGAAACGAATTTCACTTACGAAATCATTATTGGTGAAGATGTGTCAACCGATGGAACAAGAGAAAAATGTATTGCTTTGGCACAACAATTTCCTGAAAAGATTCGATTGATTTTACATTCTACTGAAAACAAAATCTTTAGAGATGGTAAACCGACGGCAAAGTTCAATATTCATTATTGCATGAGCCATGCTAAAGGAAAATACATTGCGTTTTGCGAAGGTGATGATTTCTGGTCGGCCCAAAACAAGCTTCAAATACAAGTTGACTTCCTAGAAAGCAACACTGAATATGTGGCTGTTTTTACGGATTTCTCAAAATATTATCAAAATAACAGTTCCACTAAAACCTATTTTAACAAGACTTTTTACAAAGAGCTAGTTAATCGAGACATTCTGAAAAATGGATTTTTTGCAAAAGAAATTAAAATCATTCGCACGGTAACAAGCATGTACAGAGGAGAAATTGTACGTCAATTCGAACCCTTGGAATTTTTTGCAGCAGGAGACACTCAATTAATTTTAAGCGCTTTACACACAGGGAACATAAAATATTTAGCAGAAGATACCGCAACGTATCGCGTTTTGGAAGAATCTGCTAGCCACACAAAGGATTTTACAAAAAAGCAACAATTTTTGTGGAACTACATTCAATTCATGAGTAAGGCTATTCCACACTATAATTTAGGTTGGAAAGATAAACGTTACTTACTCAAAAACAGCTTGATGTATCAACTACGTCAATTTGCTTTTGAAAAGAAAAAGTTACAATCTTTTAAAACAGCATTGCTTTTGATTGTTTTTGGCTTTCCTTCAAAAAACATGTTACAACAATTAAAAAAGGCATTTTCGTAAATTCGCATTATGTCTTTCACCGCATTTTATATCGTTCGAACACCCTTGCATTATTTAAATGCTACGGAAGCACGATTTCATTCGAGCAATAAAGCAACGAAACACATTTTGATTGTTCTTTCAGATTACCATCGAAGTCTAAAACAATTTGACTCCATTCTTGAAAAAACGCATTGGGACGAAGTCTATTTTCCTTGGAGAAGTTTTGAAAAAAAGAAAAATAATCCACTTTTTAATGCCTTTTCAGTACTAAAAAGGAAGCGATTATTTGATGCGATTATTAAAAGTATTCAAGACGAGGATACTATTTTTTGGGGCAATCTCTCAACAACATGGTTTTATTATTTGCTAAAGAAAAATAAAGCTAAAATCCATTTGTTAGACGATGGTTTTGCGACGATTAATACCTTAAAGGAACTAGAGCAAGGGTTTATAAACAGTTCATTTCAGCAATCACGCGTAGGGAAAATCGAGCATTATTTACTTAAACCGAAACTTCAATTTGACCCTGATAGAATTGGACTTTTTACCAATTACAATCTAAATTCCAAGGTACTAAACATTGTGAAACATCAATACGAATATTTAGCAAAATCCGTAAAAATAGAAATCAATCACAAACAATTATTTTTCATCGGACAACCCTTTATCTTTCAGAAAATGATGGATAAAGAACGATATATTCAAACCATACAAACGTATTTTGACGCGAATACAGCTAATGGATTTACGTGCTTTTATGTGCCACATCGTTCCACAACAATGGACTACATCCCAAAAGAATGGAATACACTTTTCTTCGATTTCCCATTGGAAAGTATTACTACAATTGGTAAAGAAATCCCTGTGAAATTTGTGACTTTTTACAGCTCGGCAGCGTATAATTTGGCAATGATTCTAAAAAATGAAAACTGTAATTTAGAATTTTTAGAATTAACAGAAAGTCAAATTCAAAATGTGAATTTTAATAATATTGCTTCGATTTATAACTATCTCCGTGAAAATCCGTTGAACAACATCACAATAAGTAAATTGTAAAATGGGCTTAGGCAAGGAAAAAATAGACAAATTATTTTACTTCATTTTAATCATTCCGGTTTTGAATGTTGTTTCGTCGATTGCTACTCCCTTTTTTCCAGGCGGTTTGAACCCAGGCGTATTACGTGGGATTTTACTGACGGTTTTTTTAGGTTGGTACCTCGTTGCTCGCTATAAACAAAGTCCTTATACCAACACTTTGATGATTTATACAACGTATATTTTTATTCTTTGTTGGTTTTCAGAGGAAGTTGGTACGTCATTCTACATTTACAATAAGTTTTTTGTGTCCAGTTTAATGTTCGTAATTGCTTTTGAAAATGTTCGAAGCCCCAAGCGTTTCTTGCTAATGCAACGGTCTTTTTTAATCAGTTTAGCAGCGATTATCGTTTATTTTGCACTTTCAAACGTACTTGGAATTGGAAATCAAAGTTATCAAGATGATTCCGTTTTGTTTGGTGAGTCTGGTGTAAACATCACTAAATCTATCGTAATCTTTCTCATAGGAATTCCTATATATCAGCGTTTAGAACCCAATGCGCGGTATAAATTACTCGCAACGGCTATTCTATTCGTGGGAATTGTAACTATTTTGTTAGGAATGAAACGCTCTGCTATTCTTGCTACTGGATTTGGTTTTTTACTATACACACTTTTAACTCCTTATAAATCAAGATTAATTCGAACTATACCAATAATTCTGGTCATTTTGATTGTCAGTGCGCCTTATTACTTACCAATTATTGAGAAGCGATTTGAAGCACGACAAGAAAGGGTATCTATGACGGTAGACCAATTACAGCAAAACGAATCAGAAGGACGTGTTTTGGAATTTTATTTTACGTTGGAAGACACATTTGGAGAAGGTGAAATTGGGCGGGCATTGTTTGGATTTGATGTATTTCTTAAAAAAGACTTTATGGGGCACAAACGTATGTTGCATGTGGATTACAACAATATGTTAGGAGGTGCTGGAACCATTGGATTATTTCTTTTCATCTACGTTTATTTTAAAGTTTTACAAGACATTTTTAGGATTCGAGGATATTTAAAAGAATCTTTACTCATACGTGAAATATTTGCTACCTCTGTAGCTTTAGTAGCAGTGCAAGCATTTCTCTCATTAGGTGGTACGATGCAAGGGATTAATTTACGTGGATATATTCTTATGTATTTAGGTTCAATGTTAGGATTTTCCGTTTATCTTTATAAAACAAAGTTAGCGAGTGGAAATCAACAAAGTAAACCTGTCACTGTTTAGTCTGTTTCATCACGATATTAGTGATTTTCAAGCTCATACACCTACATTTTCAGATGAACTTTGGCAAATTCTTCAGAAAGAACCGACTGTAGACATAAATGGAATACGTAAAGAAATTGTGAATTCTATTTCGCATTACACTGTCGGAGTTGATGAAAAAGAAATTGGATTAACATTAACTGGTGGATTTGATTCAAGAGTAATTCTTGCTGCCTTACTGCATTTGGGAATTAGACCCGTTTGCTTTACCTATGGAAATCCAGAAAACAAAGACATTCAAATATCAAAGCATTTATGCAAAGAATTGGGCTTGACATATTATAATGTTGTGCGTGAAAAACCCAATGCAATTTGGTATTCAGAATGGGTAAATAAAACCATTCAACTCGATAAAGGAAATTCCCATTTGCACCGTGCTCACCGTACTGCAGCCATTTCAGAATTAACTAGTAAAAACCCCATTAAAGTATTATTTACAGGTCATTTGGGAGGTGAAAACATTCGTGGTTTATCATACAATGATTATTTTTCCTCACCCTTTTTTGAGCAATTCAACGAAGGAAAAGTTACCATAGAAAAAGGAATTGAAGAACAATTAAAACGCT
>CAZHPL010000103.1:0-10375 GCA_964534495.1 uncultured Lishizhenia sp. | reverse complement strand
GAAGAAACACCTTCTTATTCTCAACCAGTTTCGGTTAATCCAGTTGTTACACCAACAATTGAAAGAACGGCAACTCCTGTTGTAGAAAATGTTGTTCCTTCAACTCCTGTGACAGAAAAAATCTCTCACAACTTATTTGATACGACTAGTACAGTTGAGCAAACTCCTGTTAACAATACACCAATTGAAACCGTTCAAGAAGCAAAATCGGATAAAATTGATTTTACATGGGAAGTGATTAACGTGGAGCCTAAGCAACAAGCAGAACCAGTTGCACAAACTCCAGCTTACCAAGAACCAGTTTATCAAGAGCCTGTTTCTTCAGTTTCTAATCCAATTCGTCACGTTTTGGAAGATGATTCAACTGAAAGATTAAACTTGGACAATACACGTAAAGTGCTTTCAACTGAAGAGTTAAATCGTTTGAATGCAGATCGCAATAATCGAATTCAAGAACTTACAGCTAAATTGAAAAAAGCGGAAGGAATTCAAGAATTTGAAAACGAACCTGCTTATGTAAGAAGAAATATTAATCTTTTTGGTTCAACACCAAGTGCTGATGAAAACATCTCTCGCTTTGGTTTGTCAGACGACGGAACAGGAAGAGCAACTTTAAGAAATAATAATTTTCTACACGATAACGTTGACTAATGAGTTTTACAGATCAAATAAACGACGCGATTAAAAAAGCAATGTTGGCGAAAGAAAAAGAACGCCTTGCTGCTTTACGTGATATAAAATCAAAATTACTACTTGAAGCAACTTCAGGTGGAAATGGAGATGTTAGTGAAGAGGTAGCAATGAAAATTTGCTTAAAGCTCCACAAACAACGTATGGAGACGTACGAATTATATAAGTCTCAAGGAAGAGAAGATTTAGCTGTAGAAGAATTATTTCAAGCAAATGTTATCGAAGAATATTTGCCAAAAATGCTTTCAGAAGATGAAGTGAAAACAGAAGTAATTGCCGCAATCAATGAATTGGGAGCTAGCAGTCCGCAGGAAATGGGCAAAGTAATGGGTGTTTTAACGGCCCGCCTTGCTGGAAAAGCGGATGGCAAATTAATTTCAGCAATCGTAAAAGCTGAACTGAGCAAGTAACACTTACAACAACAAACAAAAAAGCCGCATTTTTACAGGGATGCGGCTTTTTTATGCGGTATACTTTTCTTCGAAACTATAGAACACAAAAAAAGCTCCATTTTCAGGAGCTTGTAATAATTTCTAATCAGAAACCGATTAACGTTTGTGCATTGGCTCGTCAGAAACAGTAAGTTTCTTTCTTCCTTTACGACGACGTGCTGCTAACACACGACGACCGTTTTTAGTTGCCATTCTGCTACGGAAACCGTGCTTATTTCTTCTTTTTCTTACCGACGGTTGAAACGTTCTTTTCATGATTATATCTTAATGCGTTATATCAAAAATTGGACTGCAAAGATAGTATTTATTTCTATTTATCAAATTGTTTTGCAAAATTATTTAAAAAATAACACTTAGTGAGAAAGGAAATTAACTTTGCAACAAACTTTGTTTGAATGTTACGACCTAAAAAAGAGAAATCAGAAAAGCCCAAAATTACGAAGAGAAGTTGGAAACGGGCAATGGGGTTCTTTCGCTACTTAAAACCTTATGGGTTCATCTTTGGTATTGGATGGGTATTTTTGGTGCTTTCTACATCTGCAGGATTGATTTTTCCATACCTTCTAGGAAAATTATTAGGTGTTTCCAATGGAGCCGCTTCAACAACAGATTCTCTTAAATTATTGAATTTACAGAATGTGAATCAGGTTGCTTTTGCACTTTTTGTTCTGTTTGGTTTGCAGGCTTTGTTCTCTTTTGTTCGTGTTGTTATTTTCAATAATGTAACGGAGAATGCCTTACGCGATTTACGAAACGACGCCTTTCAAAAATTGGTTTATATGCCAATGGATTTTTTCAATCGTAACAAAGTGGGTGAATTGACAAGCAGAATTTCAGCAGATGTAACGCAAATTCAAGAAACACTTCGAACGACAATCGCAGAATTTTTCAGACAAATAATTATTGTTGTCGGCGGAATTACCTTTTTACTGTTTATATCCTGGAAATTGTCCTTGATCATGTTGGGCACCGTTCCTGTGATGGCAATTGTGGCTGTAGTTTTTGGTCGATACATTCGAAGATTGAGTAAAGAAGCACAAGATTTTACGGCTGAATCTAACGGAATTGTTGAAGAAGCATTGACAGGGATTACCAATGTGAAGTCTTTTACAAATGAATATTTCACATTGAATCGATTTAGAAATTCTACACAGCAAACAAGAGATTTGAATGTTAAAAGCGGAATTTGGAGAGGATTGTTTGTCTCGTTTATCATCTTTTGCTTATTCGGAGCTATTGTTTTCATTATCTGGCAAGGTTTATTGATGACGCAAGGGGTGAATCCCGAACTTTCAAAAGAAGGTTTTTATCAGTTTGTGTTATTTACTATTATGATGGGTGCTTCAGTTGGTTCTTTACCGGACTTGTATGCCGCGATTCAGAAAACAATTGGAGCTACGGAACATTTAATGGATATTTTAGATGAGCAATCCGAAATTGAGTTGAACAAAGGAAAATCACAGAAAGAGATTAAAGGAAGCATTCAATTTAATAATGTTGAATTTTCCTATCCTCAGCGTTCCGATGTGCAAGTGTTGAAAAATGTAAGTTTTAATGTGCTTCCTAATACGACTGTTGCCTTAGTTGGACCTAGTGGTTCCGGTAAATCTACCATTTCAAGTTTGATACTTAATTTCTACAAGATCACAAAAGGTTCAATTGCAATAGATAATGAACTAATTGAAGATTTCGACTTGGAATTTTTGCGTAAACACATGGCAATCGTTCCACAAGATGTGATTTTATTTTCAGGAAGTATTTTGGAAAACATACGTTTTGGCAAAGTCGATGCAACGGAAGAGGAAGTTATTGAAGCTGCGAAAAAAGCGAATGCATGGGAATTTATTGAGTCTTTTCCTTCAAAATTACAAACGGAAGTAGGGGACAGAGGTATTCAACTTTCTGGAGG
Organism: uncultured Lishizhenia sp.; assembly: GCA_964534495.1. Lineage (GTDB taxonomy): Bacteria > Bacteroidota > Bacteroidia > Flavobacteriales_D > Crocinitomicaceae > UBA952. The sequence continues at coordinate 7,324 of CAZHPL010000103.1, read as the reverse complement.
ACAAAAACAACGTATCGCTATTGCAAGAGCTATTTTGAAAAATCCTACGATTTTGATTTTAGATGAAGCAACTTCTGCCTTGGATTCAGAATCAGAAAGATTAGTGCAGGATGCTTTAGATAAGCTAATGAAGGGTCGTACTTCAGTAGTAATTGCACATCGTTTATCAACGATAAAAAATGCAGATCAAATTCTGGTTTTACAACAAGGAGAAATCATTGAATCAGGAAATCATCAGCAATTGATGGATCAAAATGGATTGTATGCGGATTTAGTGCGTTTGCAATCGATGCAGTCGTAATTCTATTGCTATTTCTTGATTAACAAATTGTTATGAATACAATCTTCAATTCAGATTGATTTTGTTTTTTTGATATTTGTTTTACCCCTTTGTTACTGTTTATATAGTCTATATACTACTCTTTATAGTAGTTAGCATATATCGAACTGAGTTTTTTTGATAGCTCAATTTGTAAGCAACTTTATACAATTTTTATTGGTTTCATACTGACAAAAAAAAACGCCACCGTTTCCGATGACGTTTTCTATCTTATGAAAAGTTATTATTTCTTTATTTCAACTTTCTTCACAAGGTGAGTTACTTTTCCGCTAAATACTAAATTGTAAGATCCAGTTGCGTAATTGCTTAAATCAACATTTGTCTGCGAGGCAGTAATGTTCCATTTTGCAACGATTCTACCAGCAGCATCAACCAATTCCATCTTAGATATTTTGTCTAATGGAACATCTTTTACGGTTAATAATCCACTTGTTGGGTTTGGATAAATCACAATTAATTTAGCAAGTGTTTCATCAATTCCAGCACATGGGTCAACTGTAATGTTGGATGTTGCTTGATTTGTACAACCATTCTGTGTTACTGTATACGTAATTGGGTACGTTCCTGCACCTGCAACAGAAGGGTCAAACATGTTATTGGAAACTCCTGTTCCTGAGTATGTTCCGCCACTTGGGCTACCTCCTGACAAACTGAAACTTGGGTCATTATCACAAACTGTATTCAACGTAGCAAGTGTAACGGTTGGTAAATTCCCCACCGAAATCGTAAACGTTACTGGTGAACCTGAACATGAGTTCAATGTTGGTGTAACCACAATAGTTGCCGTTCCTGTTGCGCTAGGCGTGAAAGAAGCTATGTCGCCAGAACCAGAAGCAGCTAAACCAATACTCGTATTTGAGTTCGTCCAATCATAAGTAGAGGAAGCATTTGATCCGCTAAAATTAATTGCATTAACGGCAGAGCCAATGCATATTCCTTGATTTCCAGGATTGGTTACGGTTGGAACAGGATTTATGGTTGCAATGACAGCCGTTCTTCCAGATGAACAACCACTTTTCGAAGCTTCAACATAATAAGTTGTTGTTGTACTAATAGAAGGAGTTGTAAAGGTTGTTCCAGTTCCTAAACTTGTTCCACCAGTTGCTGCTGCATACCAATTTAAAGTTGAACCTGTACTACCTGCAGCGGAAAGAGAAACGGTTCCCGTACCACATCGAGAAGCAGGTGTTGTTGAACTTAAAGTTGGAACGTCGCTTACGGTTATTGTAAATGAAACTGGTGTTCCTGCACAGCCATTCAATGTTGGTGTTACCGCTACTGTTGCAGTTCCTGCCGCATTTGGAGTAAAACTGGTTATATTACCTGTTCCTGAGGCAGCTAAACCAATCGCTGTGTTTGTGTTGGTCCATGCATAAGTAGAAGATGTACTACTTCCTGTGAAAGAAATAGTTGATAAAGCCGTTCCAACACAAGCCGTTTTGTTACCAGGATTTGTTATTGTCGGTACTGGATTGACTGTTGCGATTACAGCTATCCTAGCTGACGTACAACCATTTGAAGTTGCTTCAACGTAATAGGTTGTTGTTGTACTTATTGAAGGTGTTGTAAAAGATGTTCCACTACCTAGTGAAGTTCCACCTGTTGCTGCAGCATACCAATTCAATGTACCTGTACTTGCTGTAGCACTTAAAGCTACTGTTCCTGTTCCACATCTACTATTAGGTGTAGTTGCAGAAACAGTAGGGGTTGCATTTACTGTGATATAATTCGATTGATTAGAAGTGTTGTTTCCAGCTGCATTCGAAACGGTTAAAGAAACATTGTACGTTCCAGCAGTTGCATAAGTAACTGTTGGATTTTGTGCGGTACTTGTTGCAGGTGTTCCGCCGGTAAAAGTCCAAGAATAGCTTGTTGGCGAACCTGTTGAAGTACTTGTGTATTGAACCGTTTGCCCAACACATGATGTAGATGTTGGCGTTGAAGTAAAGCTAGCTGTTGGAGCAGTAGCTGGTGCTGTTCCAGTAATATTAATGTTGTCTACATATAGATTATTACCATAATTAGCTAAGTTTTTGAAAGATAACATTACACCATTTTGTCCAACATAAGAATTTAAATTAATAGTTTCAGTTCTCCATTGTGCAGTTGTCGGAACAAATGAGGCAGTAGTGGCAGCTGCTGTTGGTAAGTTACCTGTTGCAACTGTTGAACCTGTTTTATTATACAATGACGTCCAAGTTGTACCACAATCAGTTGAAATTAGTACTTCCAATCCATCCATATAGGTTGCATCATAGGCAGCGTATGCAACATCAAATGTCATTTGAGCTGTTGTGTAACCTGTGAAATTTAATTTTGGAGTACGCATTTCATCCGTGTTACCTGAATCATCAACTAAGTAATTCCAAAATGCCATTGAGTTTCCAACTGTTGGAGCAAAACCTACAGTCGGAGAACGTACCCATGAAGTGTCGCCAGCATCTGTATTGATTAATGTCCATCCAGTTGGAGGGAACGTTGTACCCGTAAATCCTTCAGTAAACGGAAGATTCAATCCACTATTCGCTGTTACGGTTATGTAAGAAGTTTGAGTTGCTGTGTTAGAACCATTTGCATTGGAAACCGTCAAGGCTACAGTATAGGTTCCAGCTGATGCATAGGTCACAGTTGGATTTTGAGCTGTACTTGTAGCTGGGGTTCCACCTGTAAAAGTCCAAGAATAAGTCGTTGGAGCGCCTGTCGATGTTGATGTAAATTGAACGGATTGACCAGCACAAACCGTTGTTGTATTTGCAGTGAAACTTGCAACCGGAGTAGTTGGTGTTGAGCTATATAAATCACTTGTCCATGTTCCACGTCCGAATGTTGCTGCAACTAGTTTTTTATTTGCACCGCTATTGGCAACGTCGTAGTAAATTTCTAAATCACTTACTGCACAATTTGGTAAACCAGAACTAAAGTCAACCCAAGCTGTCAGAGAATTATCTCTATAATAAACACCTAAATCTGTACCTATATAAATTCCATCACCTCCAGTAGATCCATTTTGGTAAACGACACAGTTTACAGGAATATTGGGTAAGCCAGTTGATAAATTTGTCCAGGAAGTTCCACCATTGGTTGTTTTGTACACTTTACTTGCAGCTGTGTAGCCTGAGTAAGTAACAATAGCTACGTTTGGATCTGTGTTTGAAATAGCAATATATGTTGGTGATACGGTTGTTGGTAAACCTGTTGAAACAGAAGTAAAGGAAGTGCCACCATTAGTTGATTTTGAAACTGCGTTTGAACCTGTTTTTATTGCATAAATCACTTGGTTATTACTTGGCGCAATCGCAAATTCTAGAATATTACCTGTTCCAGTTGGAGTGCCAAGTGCTGACCACGAAGTTCCTGAATTGGTTGTTTTATAAAGGGCTGTTCTTCCACCTGCGTATATTGTAGCTGCAGTTGTTGGGTCTTGATGCCAAGCGCACAACCATTCTTCATTTCCTGTGCCAGCTGAAAGACCTGTTGTGATTGAAGTAAAGCTTGTTCCTCCGTTTGTTGATTTGTAGTAATCGCCATATATATAGGACCCATACATAATGTTGTTATTGGTTCGATCGATAAAACAATCCATTCCATCACCTCCATAAACTTGTGCCCAAGCCGTTCCATTGTAACGATTTGTTCCATTGTCCTGATGACCGGCAATCCATAAATTTGTATTCGAAGTTGATAATCCAATTCTATATTGTTGAGCTATTACAAGAGAAGTGCTAATATCTGTCCATGCTGTACCACTATTTGTTGTTTTAAATAAACCACCGTCATTTCCAGCATAAATTGTTGTACCACTTCCCGGTAGATATTGAATATCATGAATGTCTGAGTGAATATAAGGTTTAGAGTAACTACCTGTCCAGTGAGTGTTTAAAGTAAACGAAGTACCACCATTTGTACTTTTCCAAACATTAACACCACCAATCATAATTTCTTCAGCATTTGTCGGAGAAGCATCGATAGCTAAATCATACCAGCCTTGTCCTCCTGCATCAGCACCATTGTCAAAACCTAAAATATTTGTAGTAGCAGTTGCAGTCATTCTTGTGGTGAAAGTTGCACCGCTATCCGTTGAACGCATTACCCCTTTTGCGCCATTGTCAGTATTGTTTGCAGCTAATAAATAAACATAAGCAGCATTTGCTTCTGAAACGCCAATTGCTAAACGCCCAATTCCAGTAAGTGTTAATGTTGAGGCAGTCCATGTTGCTCCACCGTCTGTTGATTTTTTGAATGTTGTTCCTGCTGCATAAACTGTGTTTGGGTCACCAGGTTTAAATTCGGCATCATTACAAGCAAATGTTCCTGTTGGATTTGTCCAAGATGTTCCTCCGTTTGTTGTTCTAAAAATTCCAGCATTAGAGAAAGCCATGACGATTTGGGGGTTGGTTGGATTAATTAACAATCGTCCAATATTTCTACCCTGACTTGCCGTCCATGTTAATCCAGTTGTATTCCAAGTTGTTCCTCCATCTGTTGATTTTAACACACCAATGCTGTACGTGTCAGACCCGTCGTAATCACCTGTTGCCAAGTACATTGTGTTAGAGTTGGTTGGGTCAATTGCTATGTCAGAGCATCCAATTGTTGCTAATTGATCGGTGTTTGTTGTGAAAGTTGTCCCACTATTAGTACTTTTCCACAATCCTCCATCAGGTGTTCCAATCCAAATATTTGCTGAGTTAGCAGGATCAAAACGCACAAAATTAACACGTCCTGCACCGCCACCAGTAGGTTTTCCAGTGGGTCCCATTGCGGTCCAATTTCCTGAAGTGGATTTAGGAATTCCAGATAAAGCGAGTGCATGTTCCCAATCTTTGTAATTGGTGTACGTTTGAGATGGGGCTGTGATATTCCCTGATGGGTATACGCGTGGCGCCATGTAATTCTCCCATCTTCTAAACGCTTTGTAGCCTTTCCCTTTTTGAATAGTTTTTCCTTGCCAATATTGGTTAAAAGCCGCTTGGGTTTCGTAAAAATTGGCATTCGGATCGCGCATCATTTCTACCCATTGCTGTGAAAATGAGTTAGTAAATGATAGGCACGAGATAATTAATAATAATTTACCTAGTGATTTCATTTTTTCGTGATTTAAGTTAAAGTTAACTATTTTTCACAAAAAAAAGGCTGTTTCAGATGAAACAGCCTTTACATTACTTTAAAAAAATCTATTTCTTCAATTCAATTTTCTTAATTAGTTTTTTCTCAGCTCCTGTGAAAACTAAATTATAAGTACCAGAAGCATAATTGGATAAATCAAAGTTCATTTTTGAGTTATTTAATTTCCAAGTATTAACTAATCTTCCGCTTGCATCAAATAATTCAACTTTTGATAATTTGTCTAAAGGAATTTGATCTACAGTTAATAATCCATTAGTTGGGTTTGGATAAATAATAACTAATTGCAAATCCTTATCGTCAATTCCTGTTGTACAGTCATTTACTGTTATTGAGAACGATACAGGTGTTCCTGCGCAATTATTCAATGTTGGTGTAACCGAAATAGTTGCAGTTCCTGGAGTAGATGGTGTAAAACTAGTTATGTTACCTGTTCCAGAAGCAGCTAAACCAATTGCAGTATTTGTATTGGTCCAAGCATACGTTGAAGAAGAACTGCTTCCGCTGAAATTAATTGCTGCTAGTGAACTTCCTGCACAAACGGTTTTATTTCCCGGATTTGTTACCGTTGGAATGGGGTTTACTGTCGCAATTACAGCAGATCTAGTTGATGAACAACCATTCGCTGTTGCTGAAACATAGTATGTTGTTGTCGTTGAGATAGACGGTGTAGTAAACGAAGAACCAGTACCAAGTGAAGTTCCTCCTGTTGCAGAACTATACCAATTTAAAGTTGAACTTCCTGATCCAGTTGCCGTTAATGTTACCGTTCCAGTTCCACAACGATTGGAAGGAACAGTATTGCTTACCGCTGGTGTAGCATTAACAGTTATGTAATTTGTTTGGTTTGAAGTGTTTGTTCCAAGTGAATTTGTAACAGTTAAGGAAGCATTGTATGTTCCAGCAGTTGAGTAGGTTACTGTTGGATTCTGTGCTGTGCTTGTTGCTGGTGTTCCGCCTGGGAAATTCCAAGAATAGGTTGTTGGGTTTCCTGTTGAAGTGCTTGTGTATTGTACAGTTTGACCTGCACATGCAGTTGTTGAGGCAGCAGAAAAACTTGCAGTTGGAGCCGTTGTAACCACAGTACCAGTAATGTTTACATTATCAAGATATATTTTTTGACCATATCCAGAAACATTTCTAAACATCACATATACAGCGTTATTTCCAACATAAGGAGTTAAGTTTACTGTTTCATTTCTCCAAGTAGATGGACTATTATAAGCAGATGTTTGGTCCGCTTGTGTCGCTAAAGTACTTCCTCCTTTTGCATAAACAGTCGTCCAAGTGGAACCACAATTTGTTGATACAAGAACTTTCAAAGAGTCAATATATTGTGAGCTGTATCGTGCATGCGCCACATCAAATGTTAATGTTGCTGATGTATAAGAAGATAAGTTAAGCGCTGGCGTTTTTAAATCATCTACATCTCCGGTTAGATCTGTTGAGGAACTATAATTATCCATCATCGCTGAATTTCCAGTTGTTGGTGCAGTACCGACAGTGGCTCTAGCCCAAGTTACAGTTTGACCACCATTATTAATTGTCCAATTAGTTGGAGGGAATGTTGTTGCTGTAAATCCTTCTGTGAAGGGAAGTGTTAAACCTGTTACAACAGATAAAGTGATATTACTACTGTTTGAATCGTTGTTAGTGTTTCCGTCTGTATTGCCATTTGGTAAAGATGAACTAACATTAAATACATGTGAACCAACTGTTGCTGACATTGCGTTTAAGGTAATGTTTGTTGTTGCATTTGCTGCTAAACTTCCAGACCAATTGTAAGTTTGATTTGTTCCTCCATCCAAATTGTAAGAAATAACACATGATGTCATGGTTGTATTCCCCATGTTTTTTAAC
>CAZHPL010000102.1:4448-10394 GCA_964534495.1 uncultured Lishizhenia sp. | reverse complement strand
AATGAAATCACTTTTTACAACAAGACTAATTGGTAAAAATAAACAAGTAAAAAACAGGCTAGTTGTAGCTCCCATGACTACTCAACAAAGTCATGCTGATGGAAGTTTGAGCAAAGACGAATCGGAATGGTTGACTCGTTTAGCACTAGATGGATATGGAATGGTCATTTCTTGTGCTGCATCCATTTCTAAAACTGCAACAGCATTTCACAATCAATGGAGTTTTGCAAATGACAATGGTTTAGATGCAAATAAGGAATTAGCTGATAAAATGAGGGAAACAGGTACGCTTTCCATTGTACAATTATGCCATGCTGGAGCACGTGCTTTAGAAGAACTAACGGGTGAAAAACCACACAGTGCGAGTAGTTACGTTTTACCGCAAATACCTGATTTTGTTTCACCAAAAAGTTTGTCTAGTTCTCAAATCCAATCAATTGTTGATGATTTTGTTCACGCTTGTAAACGAGTTGAAAACGCAGGATTTGATGGGATTGAAATACACGGCGCTAATGGTTATTTGTTTACGCAATTTATCAGTACAATGTCCAATTTGCGAACGGATGAATATGGCGGCAATCTTGAAAATCGTGCTCGACTTTGCAGAGAGGTGATTAAATCTTGTCGAGCCGAAGTTTCACCTGATTTTATAATTGGTTTTCGCATGAGCTTCGAAGGAATGGGCTTGGAAACAGGGCTTGATATCGACGAAAACATTCAAATTGCTAATTGGTTAGCGGAAGATGGTGTCGATTATATTCATGCATCTTTATTGGATTGTTCGGCAAATACTGTAAAGTATCCTACTGAAAACGTAATTAAGTATTTGCGAAAAGGACTAAGTACCGATTTACCTTTAATAATTCCAGGTGGAATTACAAGTGTTGAAGCTGCAGAAATGGCTTTGACGAATGGTGCTGATTTTATTGGTATTGGTCGTGCGGCAATTGGTAATAGAAATGTTCCTAACTATTTTCAAAACAAAGAAACATTACCTCATTCGATGCCTTATTCAAGTAAAAAATTAAAAGAAATTGGAATTAGTGAGGCTTTTGCGGATTACATTAAAAATGCTCCGCCCTTGAAAAGTTTGAATATTATTAATGAATAAAAGTTTGAAATGAAATTAATTAGCGCTCAGTTTGACTTACAGACAAGTTGGTTTTTAAATGTTATGGACGGAATCTCGAATGAAGAAAGTTTAAAACAAATACATCCTGATTTAAATGCTGTTTTTTGGATAGCAGGTCATTTGACAGATGCTCGGATGACGATTAATAGTTTAATATCTGGTACATCAGTGGTTTCATCATACAAAAAACATTTCGGAAAAGGAACATCCGCCAATTGGACAGAAGAAATGCCATCTTTGGAACAAATAAAGAAGGATTGGCTTGTAATTTCAGAAACACTTCGTGAAACACTTGCGAACTTGAACGAAAATCAATTAAACAACACTGCACCTTTTCAAACTTCCATTCCAAATACAACTTTAGGTGGTTTGATTGCATATTTCGCTATGCACGAAAGTTTTCATTTGGGGCAATTGTCAGTTTTGAGAAAAGAATTAGGTAAGCCTGCCTTGTTGATGACGCGAAGCAATTAACTAGATTTTTAATTGACAATTGGTTCTAACTGAACTGATAAATTATTTATTTTGAATGGTTTATCAAGTTGTTGAATCGAAAATTGAACACTTACAGAATCTGTTGAATGAACGGGACGCGAAAACTGAAAATTGGACTTTCCAATGGTAGTTCCATTCATTGATTTTATAGAATATTCTTTGGTTGTAGAAAATCGCTCTAATTCTGATGCCGCAATTTGGGATGAAATGTGAAATTGATTACTGGATAACACACAAAGTTCCTGACCTTTTTTTACAAATCCTCCAATATTTGTTTTCAATGAAGAAATGGTTCCGTTAAATGGAGCTAACATGAAATAATGACTCATGTTTTTTTCCATTTTTCGAATCTTGTTGTATTGTTGATCTAATTTGTTGTCGCTAACAATGATTTTTTCTTTTAGGTCATTTATGGATGGAAATTCAGGTACTAATTCGACATCTGAAATGGCTTTTAGAAAGTCAATCCATTTTTGACGTTCACTGGGTGCTGCAACTTCTACTTGAGCAATAACAGCGAATAATCTACGTGTAAGCTCTTCTTTTTCGGCAACCAATTCGTAATAATATGCTTCTGAATTCACACGAAAAAGCAATTGGTTCTTTTTGAAAGTTGCTCCTTCTTTCAAAGAAATATCCCCTTTTTCTAACTTTCCTGAAACTAAGAATTGAACAGGAATAATTGCATCAGCCTCAATTTGGGCATTAATAGTGTTCGAAGTTTTGATTTTTTTCTTTGCTTCGACTTTTTCATAAGTTGATTTGTTGTCCTCTTTAACCATCGTTTTCTTTTCTGAATCAGTACATGCGAATAGGATTGAGACTGAAAGTAAAGATAGGAAGGTGATTTTCATCTGCGTTTTTTTGTAAAAATAGAAATTCCAAAGCATTAATTCATGTAATTGAATATCATAAAAAATTGAAATTGAATTCTCTCGAAGCAAAGACCATTTGAAAATTATGTACTTTTAATCGAATTTAGTTCTATGAAAAGAAAGCAATCGTTTAGAAAAACAAATTGGAAAAAACAGACTTTTTCCTTTCTACTTTTTTGTTCTTTTCCCGTCCTCAGTGAAGCACAATTTCAATTCAATTTTCAGGATTCGATTGTTGTGAAAAAAGCAGGTGTACCCTTGAAAATGCCTTGGTCAGGAGGTTTGAACTACGCTCAGTTTTCTGAAATTGACTATGATTTTGATGGTGATTTAGATTTATTTGTCTTTGACAGAAGCTTTGACCAAATCCGAATTTTCAAGCAAGAGATTGAAAATGGTAATCATTTGTATAAATACGAACCACTTGGACATTTAAAATTCCCATCAGATGTTCGTTATCGAGCTGCTTTGGTGGATTACAATGGAGATGGAAAAAATGATTTATTCACCTATGGAATTGGCGGAATCAAAGTCTATAAAAACGTTGGAAATGCTGTTTCTGGTTTGCTATGGGAATTAGTTAAAGATTTGCTGTATTCAGATTATGAGGGAACGCTTTTGAATTTATACGTTAGTTCGAGTGATATTCCAGCCTTGGTTGATGTGGAGAAGGATGGTGATTTGGATATCTTGACATATCACATTGGTGGAGAACGATTGCAGTACCATCAAAATCAAAGCATGGAATTGTACGGTGTTCCTGATTCTTTAGTTTTTAAATTGAAAAACGAATGTTGGGGTGGATTTCGGGAGGACTTGAATTCAAACGCCGTTTTTTTGAATGACCAAACAGCACCTTGCGGAAGTGGAAATATTGCCGGGGCGCAAAAAAGGGCAGGAGAGGAGCCAAAAGCACACGCGGGTTCAACCGTATTGGCATTGGATATTGATGGTTCAGGTGTTTTGGATTTGATAATTGGCGACGTAGCCTTTTCGAATTTGAATTTGTTGATTAACGGGGGGGCAGCACCCAATACAAACTCATTGATGATTTCAGACGATGTAAATTTTCCTTCCAATACAACTCCAGTTAATATGCAGGTTTTTCCAGCTGCTTATTTAGTCGATACGGATTTTGATGATGTAAAAGATTTAGTTGTCGCACCAAATGCTAAGAACGCATCGGAAAATGAGACCAGTTGTATGAAATATAAAAACACAGGGTCAAATACGGTAAGTAATTTTGTTTTCAGTACAAAAGGTTTTCTGCAAGAGGACATGTTGGAAAATGGAACAGCCTCCGTTCCAATTCTTGTCGATTTGACAAATGATGGCTTAAAGGATTTACTCATTGCGAATTATTATTCCTATAAACCAACACTTTCGAAAATTAGTAGAATAGCTTATTATAAAAATACAGGAACCAGTTCGCAGCCTGTTTTTTCTTTGGTAGAGAATGATTTCTTGAATTTATCTACAACCAATTATGGATTAAAAATGATGCCGACTTTTGGTGATTTGACGGGAGACAATAAGCCAGATTTAATACTAGGATTAGAAGATGGAAGTTTAGTTTATTTTAAGAATAATTCTTCTGGATCGACTCCTTCTTTTGCTGCTCCACAAATGAACTTTGCAGATGCAAATGGTAATCCCATTTCAGCAGGACAAAATGCTGCTCCTCAATTATTCGATTTAGATAAAGATGGTAAGTTAGATTTAATCGTTGGAAGAAAAACAGGTGAATTAGATTTCTATAAAAATGTAGGTTCAAATTCTATTCCTTCTTTTTCATTACAACAAGAAACATTGGGACAAATAGATATTGCAACCACTAGTCCAGATGGTTTTCCTGTTCCACATTTCTTTCGTTGGAACGATACAACATATTTGTTTTTGGGAGGTTATGATGGGAAAATCCGTTTTTACGATGAAATTGACAACCATTTAACTGAATCATTTAATTTGCGTGCGGATGATTTTTTAGGTTTATCAAAAGAATTGGGAGCATATAGTGCAACCTTTGTCGATGATATTGACAATGATGGTAAATTAAATTTGTTCATTGGTCAAGACTTAGGCGGATTATACCATTTAGAGCATTTAGAAGGAAGTAATTTGTCTGTTATTGACAATGTAATTCATGATTTCACTGTTTATCCAAATCCATTTCAAAACGAAATCACTATTAATTCAGCAATTTCTACTGAATTAAAACTAGTTGATTTACTGGGGCAACAATTATGTGTTCTTCAATTGCAAATAGGTAAAAATCAAATTGAACTTGATTCACTTAATGTAGGAATATATTTATTGGTGGATTCTCTTGGAAACTGTACTCGCATTGTAAAACGTTAATTTAGTGATGCTATTAACCTTTTATTTCAAGAGCTAAACATAAACTGCCAGAAAAATAATTGTAAAAAAAAAGTGGTCGAATCAACTTCGACCACTTTTAATATTTTAATTTGCTTTTTATTTTATCAATGATACGTGTCCGACTACGGTTCGTTTTTCATTATTGTTTTGTAACTTGAATCTGATTTTCCACGTGTAAACACCATCAGGACATTTCATGCCATCTTTGTATGTTCCATCCCATCCAACAGAAACATCATGACTTTCCCAGATCAATTCTCCCCATCTATTATAAATGTACAATTCATAATGGTACGGGTCATATCCTGAATAGAATACTGGCTTGAATGTTTGATTGTATTGGTCACCATCTGGTGTAAATGAATTTGGTACCCAGAAAACCGATTCGTCTGGAGTTTCACAATCATCTACAACTGTAACTTTTATTGAATCAAAACCAAAACAGCCTTCAGTAGTTGTACCCATTACAATAAACTCAGTTTCTCCAAGATTCGGTAGATAAGGTACTCCATTTTGTAAAGCATAGTTCCAAACGTAAACATCTGCACCAGCACCATTCAAAATAATTGGTTTTCCTTTACAAACTGTAAAGTCTTCACCAGCATCAACAATAGGAGTTGGTGCAACGGTAATATTAAAACTTGAAGTAGTTGGACATAATGGACCAGGAGTTGTATAAGTTACTGTATATGCACCAGGTGTAGAAGTTGGCAAATTAATTACCCCAGAAGTTGAATTTAAAGATAGTCCAATTCCACTTGTATACGAACCACCTGGAGTTCCAACCATTGTTGGTACAGGATTTTGGTCTGTCAAGCAGTAAATACTTTCTGGATACGTTAAGTTAGCTGTTTCTGGTCCAACGTAATTGCCAGAAATTGTTTTAGGACATCCATTTGCATCTGTTATTTGGAATGAATATGGTCCTGTTGTAAGATTTCCAACAACGATAGTTCCACCATTACCCGTAGATGAATTTACTAAGCTTGCTGTGTTTGGAGTTAAACTTCCAGCTACAACAGAATAATTACCACCGTTAAATTCTGGACTACCACCATGTATTGT
>CAZHPL010000102.1:4017-4438 GCA_964534495.1 uncultured Lishizhenia sp. | reverse complement strand
TGTTACAGATGCAGTCCCGTTAGCACAATTTGAAGTTTGTGTAGTTGTAATGTCATTCAAGTATTGTACTACAACAGGTGTTCCTAATTCATAACAATCTAAAGCAGGTAGAACAACATAACTGTAAATTCCATCTTGCAAACTATACATTGTTATGGGAACAAGATATGCAGTGTTATTTGTAAATGTACCTGCTGGTGCTGAGTTGATTAAACTTAAATCATTTACGTCTGTTAAATTTGGCGTATTACCTACAACTCCAACTAAGCAAGGATCATCATTTATGGTCAATCCAGAAGCTGAAGCTTGAGCAGGAGTAAGCGCCACTGATGGTGGACAACTATATACTAACCAAGCAATTCCTGGGTCATACGTTGGTGCATTTGGATCATAAGTTGATGAACCTGGAGTTGTTGCCCCA
>CAZHPL010000102.1:0-4007 GCA_964534495.1 uncultured Lishizhenia sp. | reverse complement strand
GTTGAAATTGTTGGGGCAACAACTCCAGGTTGTTGCCCCAACAATTTCTGCTGGTGGATTCCAGTTGTTATTTGATGTAATTGTTATTTGATCATTATAACATAAGATTCCTGAAGTTGTAGAACTTCCCGTAAATGAAGTGGCATATGTACCAATGTGTGCAGCACAAGTACAATTTACAGGAGCTGTGTAAGTAAATGTAGATGTGCAAGAAGGATCAGCAGAAAATGCTGCCGTTAACGTACATGACGTACCTGTTGATTGAAGACCTGTAATATTGTAATTAACAGAAGCTCCAAACGGTGCGTTAAAGGTTTGTGTCCCACCACAACCTGAAATTGTTAATGTTCCTGTTGATGGCGGATCAGTGAAACTTACTGTTCCAGATACTGAATACTGATTATTCGTAGCATTACATGCCGAAGGTGAACCTGTGAAGTTGGTAAACGTACAAACAGGTGTGACAATTGAGCAATCGGTTGTAGCACTTCCACTGTTGTTATTCGTGAAATTAATATTGGTTACTGAATTGGAAAAGTTTGTAATTAATAAAACATAAACTTCCCCTGTTGAAGCACTCGGAATAGTTGCAGATTCAGTAGCAGAAGAACTAAAACTACAATCAACAATAGTATTTAATCCTGCACCTGAGTTTGCTCCCATACCATCACAATAGGAAATTGCGTTGTTATAACTAGTATATGGCCCATAAAGAATAAAATCGATATCAACACCTGCAGAATTACTCATGTCAATTGTTAATGTGCCCGGATTAGCAATTTGCATCCAAAACCAAGCTGGATTTGGTGATGAACCTAAGCAACCATAGTTATTATTTGGGTACGTATCACTTGCTGCAGGTTGATTTGTTCCAGCAGGATAAGTGTAAGTGTTTCCTGTACAAAACGGATCTGTCACACATGGTGTAGTGTTAGGGGCTGGTGCTGTATATGTTGTTGAATTTGTACAACTTGGTGTTGCAGAAAATGAAGCTGTTACAGTACAAGAAGCACCATTTGAAGTTAAGTTATTGAAACTATAAGCTTGAGGTGATGTAAAAGGTGCATTGAAAGTTTGCGTGCCACCACATCCTGATACCGTTAAAGTTCCCGAAGAAGGTGGATTTGTAAATGTAATATTACCACTAACATTATAAACATTATTTGTACTTGTGGTAGGTACAGCTGTAACAGATGAAATGCTACAAGATGTACCAGATGGTGCTGTGTAAGTTGTAGTTCCTGAGCAAGCTGTGGCTGAGAAAGATGCTGTTACTGTACAATTACTTCCATTCGCATTTAAATTACTAAACGAATAGTTTGTTGGAGATGTAAATGGTGCGTTAAAAGTTTGAGTGCCCCCACAACCTGAAACAGTTAATGTACCAGTTGCAGGTGGATTTGTAAACGAAACACTTCCATTAACAGAGTATGTTCCTGCAGTTGCTGCACTTGGAGTAGCAGTTACAGATGTTACAGAACAGTTAGTCGTTGTATTACACGATTGTGGAGCTGTATAAGTTGTAATTGCGTTACAAGTTGCAAAATTTGAGAATGTGGCTGTCACATCGCAACTGGCTCCATTGGCTGTTAAATTTGGAAAACTATACGAAATGTTGGTAAAAGGTGCGTTGAACGTTTGTGAGCCTCCACAAGTGTTTTGTATGGTAACTGTTCCAGAATTGGGTATTGAAATACCTGGCCCGGCGGTGACGGTTAAATTACCATTTAGTGTGTAAGTGTTGTTTGAACCATTCGGAAGTTGTATTAGCGCCAGCATCTGTTGCAGTTAAGGTAACCCCACAGGTAAATTGACAACTTGCAGAGCCAGAACCTCCAGTTTGATTAAATGTAATATTTCCTGCTTGATTTGCATAGTTTGTAATTAAAACGACATAAACTTCTCCTGGCTGAGCATTAGGAATGTTACCAGTTTCTGTTGCTGCGGTTGAATAACTACAATCAACCGCACTTCCACTAGGAAAGGGGTTTGCCCCAGAACAAGCAGATGCAAGTGAATTGAAAGGTCCCCATATTATAAAGTCAACATCAATTCCAGTACCACCTGTATTCGTTTGACTTATATCGAATGTCATTGGGCCAGCTTGATCAATTTGCATGTAATACCATGCGGGGTTTGGGGTTGAACCTAAACAATCTACAGCACCTAAATCTGATACATTTGTGCTGTTGGGAAAGTTATATCCACCAGCATCTGTGCAGAAAGGGTCTGCGTTGACACATTGCGATGATGCATTGCCAACATATAGAAAAGCCAATAATAAGGCTATTAGTAAATTCTTCATGAATATTATTTTTCTTCAACTAGATGTAAGAATTGATCTTTGATCAAATGTTTGTTGTTTTTTCCCCATTCACGAGCAATTTGCTTGTTTTCAGCATGTGACTTGCTTTTGTCATATTTGGGGAAATCAGCAGGGATTTGTCCACTGATGAAATACGTTTTTAACTTTTCAGGGTAGATAATATAATCACTATAATATTTACCATTTCCTTCGCCATTTGCATTTTTAGGTGCTGATTGTGCTGTGTTAGTCACTTTTTTTAATTCAGATTTTGGTTTTATGCTAACTGCTTCGGAAGAATTAACTTGTGCATTGATTGCAATTGTAAAAAGACAAAATACTGATACAGCGATACTTTTCATACTTTTAGCTTTGATTTTGGTTATTTGACGACTAATTTAAATAAAAGTTGCCTTTTTTTATACTTTTTGGGGCTAAACATATAAACTTATACATGTTTAAACTGTTTATGTGTTCTTTTTTTTACATTCGTATGATAATTTTTTAGTGTCAAAATGAAAATAAGCTACTACCTACCACCAAATACACTTTCGAATTTGACACTATCTGAAATCTTTCCTTCGAAAAGAGATGATGAGATTTTCAAAACCTTTGGAATAAAAAATCGGTTCATTCGTTTTCCAAATCAAATTGGTTCTGATTTAGGTTTTGAATCTGCACAAATTTTCTTTGAAGAATTTAATTCTGAATTAAAAGAAAAAATAGATTGTTTAATTTTTTGCACTGAAGGTTTGGATTACAAGTGTCCAACTTCTGCTTCTGTTTTACATCATAGACTTGGACTTAAAACGGAATGTGCTTGTTTGGACATGCCAATGGGTTGTGCTGGATATATTTACGGATTAAGTTTAGCAAAATCACTCGTTGTGTCTGGTGTTGCAACTAACGTATTATTGATTGTAGCTGATATTCCAACCTCTGTAATTCATTCTGAAGATTTAGATTTAAGAGCAATTTTCAGTGATGCAGGTGCAACAACACTCATTTCCAAAAAAGAAGCTCAAAGTATTGGTCATTTTGTGTTTGGTAGTGATGGATCAGGTGCAAAAAACTTGATTGTTGAAAATGGGTCTACACGCAAACCAATTGATAGCGAATGGATTGAAACTTATAAAGACGAACCCGAATATTTAGCACATGGAAGAATGACGATGAATGGATTGGAAATTGCTCGTTTTTCATTGCAACGTGTACCACAATTACTAGAAGATGTGCTTTCAAAAAATAATTTGGCTTTTGAAAATGTAGATTTATTTGTTTTTCATCAGGCAAGTAAATTTATTTTAAATGCATTAAAACGCAAATTAAAAATTCCAGATGAAAAGTTCTACGAATTTTTTGAAGAGGTTGGAAATACGGTTTCATGTACAATTCCAATTGCATTAAAAAATGCTGAAAAAGAAGGTGTTTTGAAAGAAGGAATGAACGTGGTTTTACTTGGTTTTGGAGTGGGATATTCATGGGGAGGAACGGTTATTCGTTGGAGCTAAGCAATTTTTGTATATTTGAATCATGGAAATCAATGAATTTGTAGCACTAATTGAAAGTGAGTTCGAAGAAGTGCAACCAGGTAGTTTGACTGCTGAAACATCTATTAAAGATATTGAAGGTTGGAGTAGCATGCATGCGCTTATTTTAATTGCTTTGGTGGACAATCACTTTGATGTAGTGCCAGCCTGGG
>CAZHPL010000101.1:0-10603 GCA_964534495.1 uncultured Lishizhenia sp. | reverse complement strand
ATAGCGTAGCAGCAGTTGAAAGCATTTTCTTGGGTATTCCTGCATTTACGCTTGCCCCTGCAAATGCAGCAAGTCCGGTTGCATTACAAGACTTGAGTTTAATAGAAACTCCGTACTACGCAGATGATGATAAATTATATGCATGGGCGTGCCATTTAGCCTACGGACAATTTCATGTTAGTGAACTGCGTAATGGTACTGCAATGAGAATTTTAGAGGAAACAACATGATTGAAGCCGGCGGCCTATTTTTGCCATTTAAAGATTTCTTTGACAAGTACAAAGATGACAATATTTTAAACTTTGGTATGCCAAGTAGACTTGAAGCACTAAAGTATGTAACTGAATTTGACGCAGTAATTGATATCGGTGCACATGTAGGTATTAGTGTGCTGCATTGGGCTAAAGTGTTTAAACAAGTTTATGCTTATGAACCAATGGTTGATCACTACGAGTGTTTTGTTAAAAATACTGCACACCTAGATAATGTGGAGGTGTTTAACTACGCTATTTCAAATGAAGATAAAATGCTCAAGGGCACGTACCGTAGCATGAAAAACAGTGGAAGCTTTCAATTAGTTACAGACGAATGGGTAGCTAACAAACCACGCAAAGCAGGTACAATTTACGATATTCCCAGTCATCGCTTAGACAGCTTAACGTTTTCTAAAGTTAACTTGCTTAAAGTTGATGTTGAAGGTTGGGAGTTTGAAGTGCTTAAAGGTGCAGTTGAAACTATCAAGAAACATCAGCCGGTGCTGTTAATTGAGTTCACTGGTGGTAATAGTCGTAAGAGCATGCGCAGTTATGATGTAACCGAATACAATGCTCTCATTGAATCGCTTGGATATTATGCAGTTTCGTCGATTGATGACGACACAATCTACCTACCGAGATGAAACTACATTTCATAACAAGCTTATCGCAAGAATATTGGGTTGACGTTGCACAGTATTGTATACCAACTTGGCGGCTGCCTGGCAAAGTTACTGTATACTTTGAACAAGAATCGGGATCTATAGAGTGGACAAAGCAAGTACCATATGAAATGGTGCTGCAAACGCCGCCGGTTCTGTCGTCGGGTTTAGTAAACGATCGACGCAAAGTAGTAAAATTCTGGAGTAAGAGTTTTGCACAGATTACAGCAGTTAAAAATCGTCAGGACAACGAACGTATTATTTGGATTGACTCGGATGTAGAACAAACTGCTGACTTTGATCAAAAATACTTTGCATTTGATTTCGACCAAGCAGTTGCAGTAATGAACAGTGCTGACGGCAACGACTGCTGGGAATCGGGCATTGTGTTGTTTAACCAGCAGAACGATAAGCTAGGCAAAGTTGTTAAAGACTACGAAAATCTTTGGCTAGATCCTGACTTAGAAAACCGAGTATGGAAACCGTACGACGCACAAGTGCTAGGAAAAGTCGTTGAAGACAATTACCTTAACTTGTGTAACTATAGTTGTTCAAACAAAGATGCACTTGCAAACAGCTTATATGGCCCATGGTTTAAACACTGGATCAATAAAGAAAATAAAGAACTTTTAAGGCAACAGCATGCGGGTAGCCGTTTATCATAAAACAGTTCCTAATGCAAAAAGTCAGGAAAAAATTGACTTGTTACGTCATTATGCCGAAGGCGTAAGAAACTCCGGTGACATAGCCGTTGATGTTAACGACTACGCTGTACATCGTGCCGATGCTGCTGTAATTCAAGGTTGGGTAAGTCAAGACACTGCTCGTCCGCACCTGGCTTTGCGCAACAATGTGATTAAACAACAACCTTATACAATAGCAGTTGACAGTAACTTATTTTTATATGCCGATACAACTAATCCTCAACATTACCTACGTTATAGCTTTAATGGTATATTTCCTAATAATGGTATCTACTGCGATAGCCAAGTAGATCCGCAGCGTTGGCAGCAAATTAGCCGAGACCTAAACATTCAGTTGAAACCTTATCGAAACACGGGCACACATATACTACTGTGTTTGCAGCGCAACGGTGGGTGGAGCATGGGATCACGCAACGTTGTTAACTGGGCAGTTGATACGATTACAGCACTCCGTGCGCACACAGATAGGCCTATTGTTGTGCGTGCACATCCGGGAGACAAAGCAGCACGCGAATACCTAAGCAGATTGCCTCTAACACCCAATGTTAGACTCAGCAATAACATGGGACTAGTGGACGATTTACGAGATTGTTGGGCAGCAGTAAACAATAATTCAAGTCCGGTAGTAGGTGCTGCAATTGAGGGCATACCTATATTTGTTACCGATCCTGCTCGTAGTCAATGTCGAGAAATTGCTAACACAGATCTGAGTAAAATCGAACAGCCTGAGTTGTTTGATCGCCAACCCTGGGTAGAACGTATTTCAATGTTTCACTGGAACTTTGATGAGCTACGTTCAGGAGCATGCTGGCAACATATGCGTAGGTGGATAAAATGAAAATAGAAGTAATTACAAGCTTTAACCAAGAGTACTATAATACCATTGGGCACGAGTGCGTTGAGACTTGGTTAAAATACTGGCCTAAAGATCTTGAACTAACTTGTTACGTTGAAGAATTTGACATGCCAACCTGGCCGCGCACACGCCAAATTCCTTTTACTGAGCTTGGGTTTGAATACTGGTTGTTTATGCGTAATACCGAACGAGATCGTGTTAAGATATTTGCTAAAAAGGCATATAGTATAATTCATGCCTTTGAACATAGTACTGCTGATCGCATTGTCTGGCTAGACGCCGATGTAATAAGCCAAGCAACTATCCCTCTTAAAATTTTACAAGCAATTACTCCTAGCGATACATTAGCTACATTTATGGGAGTAACACATGACGAATGGTTTAGTGCCGAAACCGGAGTTTTTATTGTTAACACACGCCATCCTGAGTTTCGAGCATTTGCTGCACGTTATCGCGAATACTATGACCGCAGAATCAAAGATAACCTACGCCGCTTCTATGACGGAGAAGTATTTGGTGCAGTTGTTAACGAGTTTAGAACACGTGCTAAGTTTAATGACTTGTGCACTAGTCTTGAAAAAGGATACAAGACTCCATTGAAACATACAATACTTGGTCCATATTTGCACCACTATAAAGCTAAGCATAGCAAAGATGAATTTGCTAAGAACAAGGAAGCAAAATGATAGATAGCTTTTTATATTACAACGAAACTGATGTATTTTTCTTACGTACTGAATACCTAAATCCGTATGTAGATAAATTTGTTATTGTCGAAACTGACACCACGTTTAGTGTAAAGCCGCATGCAGCACAGTTCGATCGGGTGTACCAGCAGTTGCCGCAAGAGATTAAAAACAAGATTGTTTATCACTACTTAGAAATTGATAAGTCGCAGTTCCTTGAAGGTGAAGAACACTATAAGGATAACTCACGTTATGTTGAACGTGAAATGCGTAACTGTTTGGCCCGGGTCATTAAGTCATTGGGCACAGACGACTACATGATGATGAGTGACTTAGATGAAATTCCTGACGCACGTAGACTAGAAGATGCTAAGAAACTAGTAGATGAATACGGTAAGATGTTTTTTGCACACGACTTTCGTACTGCTTATATTGATTGGCAAATGGACTACGGACGTTGGCCGGGCACAAAAATGTGCCGAGTAAGTAACATGCCTGAACCGATACAAGAATTGTATATGAGTAAGAAGAAAACCTGGGGTGCGTATGGCCCAAGCTTGCTAGAAGCGGGTTGGCATTTGACTATGATGGGCGATGCTACTATGAAGCAAGATCATATTGACAGTTTACGCGAAGGTCCAGGTTGGGTTAGTAAACTTAATAAAAGCAGTCAGCAAATCGCAGAATCAATGACACAAGGTCAGTACAATAGCGTAGTTAAAAAAGGTGCAATGCGTGCTAAAAAAGTCGGAGTCCGAGACCTTGACCCCGAGTTTGTTAAAATTGCCCGTCGTTTTCCTGTGCTATGGAGCGGCGACTTGTTACCTAGTTAGTGCCAGTAGGATTCGTTGCGCTGCACCAACAAGTCTTTAGGCTTACTGCGGCCTAGCTGTTTGCGATCGCCTTTGAGATGGTCCAGATAAGCACCCCACTCACTGTTGATTAAAGGATGACCTTCTCCTTTAATCAACCCAAAAC
The DNA here is from genome assembly GCA_964534495.1 of uncultured Lishizhenia sp. Classification (GTDB taxonomy): domain Bacteria; phylum Bacteroidota; class Bacteroidia; order Flavobacteriales_D; family Crocinitomicaceae; genus UBA952. The sequence goes on along the minus strand of CAZHPL010000101.1, from coordinate 6,463 downwards.
TCCAGTTAGTTTCTACTAGTGGCACACGTTTACGCACTGCATCAAAGACAAAGCTATCGTGCCATTCGTCTAGTGTAAAGATACCATTGTCAGCATCGTCATAGTACTGTTGGAACAAGTGAACAAAAGTTCTACATGCAGCCGAGTTTAGATTTAGTGCGTACAGCCCACATTCGGAGTATTTGCCTTGGCGCCCGAGGTAACATAAATCACCTTGGCACAAACGGTTTAAGTCGTGCATATGAATAGGACTGTGGCAAACCATGTCAGCATCCATCCATAACAACCAGTTAGTGCCTGCTGTTCGAGCAGCATGAAAGATAGCATATACTTTATGTGCAAAGCGAATAGCGTCCCACTTAAATCCTTTGCCGGCGTCTTTGCGCTTAGAGCGAACAGGATCCGTGCTTACATCGCCATTGGCTTTTGGCACGTTACGCCAGCGTTCTTTAAAAGCAACCAGCTCAGGACTTGCTTGGTGTAAATCAAATACTCGTAAGTTCGGTGCTGATTCTACAACGGTGCAGTTTTCGGCGTAAACATACAGCTCAACATTGCTAGGCCAATTCTTTAAGAATGTTTCAATCATACGATGGCCATATAAATCATAGCCAACTTGGTTAAATGTGGTAACAACAGTATATTTCATAAGTAACATACTTATGATCAAGAACATAGCATATTTCCCTTCTCAATGTGCTCTTAATAGTCGCCCTGTTATGTCTGCTGTACTTGATTGCTTACAAGCAAGAGGCATACAAACACAAGAAAATTCAATGACATCGGACGCAGCAGTAATTTGGTCTGTGCTGTGGAATGGGCGTATGAAACCAAATAAGTCGGTATACGAGCACTATCGTCGACAAGGTAAACCAGTGATCATACTTGATGTAGGGTCATTGATTCGTGGACGTACTTGGAAGTTAGCAGTAAACCATATTTCCTCAGAGGGATATTATGGACACACTGATAATTTAGACCGTTCACGACCGTTTAAGCTAGGCATTAGTCTAGGTACATTGCTATCAGACAACGGTCGTATTTTAATTGCAGCACAACACAACCGAAGTTTACAGTTGGCAAATATACCAAGTATGGAATCCTGGATAGTTGAGAAAATTAAAGAAATACGCGACCATACAGATCGAGAAATTATAATCAGACCACACCCTAGGTGTACACTTAATCAACGTGCGCTGCCTGGCAATGTAATTTACGACACCCCAAAAAAACTAACAGACACTTATGATAACTTTGATATAAACTATTGTTATCATACTGTAGTTAATTATAATTCGGGACCTGGCATACAAGCAGCACTTGCTGGCGCACGTGTAATAGTTGACAAGTCTAGCCTGGCGCACCCGGTTAGCATTGCAGTTGCAGATATTGAAAAGCCCTACGATGTTGATCGGGATGATTGGTTAGTTGAAATAGCACACACTGAATATACAGTTGATGAATTAAGAAGAGGGCAATGGTTAACACGGATCGAACCAGCATTGACTGTGCATGTGTAATACACGGTAACGTTTATTCTTGGCAGTATGTTGAAAATTTATATAACATGCTTCGACGTAATTTGTCTAATGATGTTGTGCTGCATGTTTATACCGAAGCTGGTAGATCGGTCCCGGCACCGTTCGTTAAGCATGAACTAATAGACTGGCCGGGCATTGTTGGCCGTCGCCGTTCATGGTGGTACAAAATACAACTACTTGACCCCGGTCAGTTTCGCGGCGAGCTATTATACTTTGACCTTGATGTAGTTATTGTTAACAATATTGATTGGATGTTGCAACAACCTTTGGATTATTTTTGGACCATAAAGGACTTTAGATACTTGCAAAGCCCGGTGTACAATTCGATGAATTCGAGTGTAATGCGCTGGAACACCGAACGATTTGCTTGGGTATGGGATCAGTTTAAGCAAGAGGATATTAACACAATAGTTCGAAAATATCCCGGCGATCAGGATTACTTGAATCGTGTGTTAACTCACGAGCACAAACGTTACTATGATGCTAACAGATTCCAAAGTTGGCGCTGGCAAGTAGCAGATGGCGGATACGATTTTAGACGCCGCCAAGCAAAGCAGCCAGGCACAGGTGCAACAATTGCCCCAGATACGTCCGTACTGGTATTTCACGGTCACCCAAAACCACACGAAGTTACAGACCCCCAAATTCAAGCACTTTGGCGCTAGGTTGACTGGCAATTATTGATTTGTTACAATATTACATTGTTGACAGTCGAGATGAATCATGTTCGAAGAGTTTCGCAATACCGAGTGGGGCAAAGCCGACGGTACACGGGTCGTAATTAAAGAGATGGATCTTGGACACCTAGTGAACGTAGTTAATTGGGTTCACGATCACAAAGATAGATACTCAGATCGTATTCGCAATGGCTTTCTCGAAGAAGTTCGTGGTCGACAATTTGCACTTTTTGCCACCAAACAACCTTATCCGTGCTTGATTGACGGGCGTTGGAAAGTCATGGACCCTGACACTGGGACTGCAAGTATTATTCGCCCGCCAGATGAGTACTTAGAAGCTGTTAAAGATAACCCAGTATATCAGGAAATGAGCGAGTGGGTACAAAAAGAACGTAAAAACATGCGCAAACCAAAAGGTTGACCAATAAACCCATTTCGCCTATAATAGCACTTATAGTAAACAAAAGGGGGTCGATGATGAGCTACGCTGTTTATAATACACAAACTACGCAACTGATCAAAGTTAGTAAGACCATAGCTGCTGCCAAGGCTACTGTAACCCGCTTACTAAAGTCGCACCCGAGCGTTAAAACTGCATGGTGTGAGTTGCAAAACTATTACCACAATGTCGAAGGTAAACGCACAGTTAAAAGCTTGATGACTGGCAAGGACATAGAAATTTCTGTTAACACTCCGCATTGCTGCGATCCTAGCAGCGAAGCATACTGGTCAATGTAGTATCTGAATCCGTGACTATCCTAGAAAAGAAGATCACTCGACCCAACGGTACTGAATATATGACCGTTGCGGTCACCGACGATTGCCTCGAGTTTCGCAATTTTGGTCACGATCGTATGCTTATTAAGATGGATGTTAAGGTTCTTGAGCAACTGGTTCCATTTTTATATGAAGCAAACTTTTGGCACAAGGCTATAAAAAATGACTAAGAGAACATTCTACGAAAAGGTTGGTAACCGTTATAAGCCTGTCTACGAGTACGACTCTGATATGCTCGGTGCCTTGCCACACGGCACACATCTTGTAATGTGCTATCCTGGCGGTCGATCGACTAAATTTAATGTTGATCCAGCGTTTGCTCCATTGATTGCTGCTAGCCGTGTAGCAGAGCGCACTATTGCTGATCTTATCGTTGACGCTAGTGAAATGCAACCTAGTAAAAATCCTATAACACAGGAACAAGCAGATGCTTGGCATGCACTAGCCCGGGCTTTTGGCCAGGACATGTACACGCTTAACCGCCCCAGTGCCAATGATATTGCTGAGGCCGCAATGATGGCATTACAAGAAGAAGCAGACAAATTATTAAAAAATGCCGCAGTACGCCAAGCATACGAACATTTCATGTTGCTATGTAAACTTACTGCCCAGAAAGAGAAATAATGGAACTATTTTTTACACTAATTGACATGTTTGTTGCTGCATTGTGCTTATACCAAGCTGGTAAGTTTGGTGCAGTATTTGAATACGACCGAGAAATCTTCAAAGAGCCTACACCAGTGCACATGCACGTTCTTTATTGGTTGAATATGTTTTTTGGTTTGTATTTGTTAATCTCTATTTACGGCCGAGGCATTGAACGAGGGAGCATGTAACATGGGTGAACGTCGTAGACCGGTACCGGATCCAAAACCGCCATCACCGCCAAGAAATCAACACTAAGGAACTATCATGGCTACTAAGAAGCAAAAAGAAGAATTAATGGAAGCACTTAAGTTCACTCCGTGCACTTACACATTAAACATCAGCGGCTATGGCGGCGAGACATATGCTGGCGTAGTTGATCGTAAAATCTACGAGTACTTTAAAGAAAAAGAAATCGACATTTCGCAATTCGCCAACAGTTGGGATGAAGACCTCTGGCGAGATGTACCTGACGATCTAATGCCTTTTACTCCAGGTAGCCCGTATGAGTGCGACAGCATTTTCCACATGTCCGGTGCTGAGCTGTCGAGTTTGAACTATATTACGGTTACAGACGAAAATAACGAAACACAATGGGAGAACTCGGCAGGTTACAGCGAACTTGAAGATGCTGGCGTAACTGTAGAATGTACTGCATGTAACGAGATCGCCGACCAGGACAAAGGTGTAGTAGTATTCTGGGGAGGCCAAGGCGAAAAGGGTTGCTTCTTTGACGGAGAAATTCTACTGCGTGCACCATTTGATCCAAAGAAACTAACCATTTACTACGAAGATTGCGATGGCTGGGATATTATTTCTGGCGTTGAATATGACGGTGAGGAAATCGACGGATCCGGCGGCTATTCAACAACCGGTAAGTGGTCTGACGCGAAGTGGCTTATCGTTGGCGACGAGGAAGAAGTTTACGAAGGTGTTGAACGCGACGATGATTTTAACGACTACATGGATGAAGAAGCCGACGAAGGATTGTCTGCTTTCCAACAACTTGCTAACGCAATAGCTGACGCACGCGAAGAAAACTGGAACAGTACCGAAGTTAAGCCTGCTGCCAAAGGCGTATACGAGTGCAAGTTTGTTACTGCTGTTTGGCCGCTGGGAGATGTGCGCAATGCTGAATGGACTGGGCGTAGCTGGAAGGAAAACGGTAAAAAAGCGCCGGACATGCTAGGTTGGCGCGAGAACACAGAGGAGTGAATCGGTTGACCAAAAAAGCCATTTCACCTATAATGTAGTTTATAGTGAATAACAAGGAGGTTGTTATGGGGTATCGTGTTTTAGGTGAACGTGATAGCAAGTGGCAACCTCGCAAGGGCTTAGAAGGTCCGTTTTACTATGCTAACGGGCGCGTGTTATATTACGATGCTCAAGCAGGACAGTACTGGGATCCTACTACAGATTTCTACGTAGAATCTAGCGAAATCAACGACTTACACCAAATGACTTTGGATAAGTTAGCTAGTTGACCGATAATTCCCATTTTGCTATAATATTACATATACAATAACTTAGTAGGAGCCAACAATGAGCACAGTTCGCGTAATCCGTGGTGTATATCGTAACCGCCCTGTAGAAAACGCTACATTTAATCTAGTGCGTGGTTACCAAACGGGTGCCAAAGGTGGGTATGTTACTGTAGACAGCAATGGATACTTTGGTCCCGAGTTTGGTGTAGTGCGCATCCGGGTTAACGGCATTGAAGACATTGAGTACACCACTGAGACCGTACCGGTTGGCGAGTTTGTTGCACCGGTTGCCACAAGTGCCGAATCTGACGAACAAGTAATCGGACGTATTCGTGAGCGTTTTGACATCCTGCATGAAATGACCAAGGCTGCAATCAACGGCGACATCCGTGCTATGATTGTATCAGGTCCTCCGGGCGTGGGCAAGAGCTTTGGTGTCGAGCAAGAAATCGACAAAGTGCACATGATGCAAATGATGGGCGCCAAGCGTTTGCGTGCTGAAGTAGTCAAAGGCTCAGCTACCCCAATTGGTTTGTACCAAACCCTGTACAAGTTCTCTGACCCTAACTGTGTTGTAGTGTTTGATGACTGCGACAGCATTCTACTTGATGACGTTTCGCTAAATCTGCTCAAGGGTGCCTTGGACTCGGGTAAGAAGCGTAAAATTTCTTGGCTGAGTGAGTCTAGCACGCTGCGCCGTGAAGGCATTCCGGACAGCTTTGAGTTCAAGGGCTCGGTGATCTTTATCACTAACCTCAAGTTTGACAAGATGAAGTCGCAAAAGCTCAAGGATCACTTGGATGCACTGCAATCACGTTGTCACTACCTGGACCTGACCTTGGACACTATGCGCGACAAGATCCTGCGTATTCGTCAAATTGCTGAAGATGGCCAGCTGTTTGCAGACTACGACTTTGAGAAGTGCACACAAGATGACATCATCAACTTTATGGACACTAACCAAAGTCGCTTGCGTGAAATGTCGCTGCGCATGGCAATCAAGATTGCTGACTTGCGTAAGAGCTTCCCAAACAACTGGAAGCGCATGGCCGAAACTACTTGCATGAAGGGTGCCTAATATGACTGGATACAGCACACTACTTCGCTTGCAGCGCATCGAAGAAACTGCTGCTAAACTAGGGTTTCGTTTAGCTCATCCTAAAAGCCAGTGGGGAGAAAGCGGTGGTGATTTAGTAGCAGTGTATCCTGCAGACGACAAGTTACCGGTTTACAGTCGCGATGCTGAATTGTATATTGGTACATTTGAAAGTCTAGATACTTGGCTACTTGGGTTCCAACAAGCCCGAGACTACGACAGGCTGCTACATATGAGCGACGA
>CAZHPL010000100.1:3194-10681 GCA_964534495.1 uncultured Lishizhenia sp. | reverse complement strand
TGTTGTCGCTCGCATACACAGCCGGTCTGGCAGCCGGTAAGAAAGTTATGACAATGCTGGTTTAATTGTTGGAGAGCCCAACACGGAAATCAAAGGTGTACTTGTTTCTTTGGATTGCACTGAAGAAATCATTGACGAAGCCATTTCCAAAGGATGTAATTTCGTGGTAGCACACCATCCGATTGTTTTCAAAGGTTTAAAAAAACTAAACGGAAAGAATTACATCGAACGAACAGTAATGAAAGCCATCAAAAACGATATAGGTATTTTGGCTTTGCATACCAATGTGGACAATCATTTTCAGGGCGTCAATCGAAAAATTGCAGACTTATTGAACTTACAGGATATTCGCATCCTTCAACCATTGGAAAATAAATTGGTCAAACTTTCTGTTTTCATTCCTAACGATGTGGTGACAGTAGTTTCCAATGCGATTTTCGAAGCTGGAGGTGGTGAAATTGGAAATTATTCAGAATGTAGCTTTCAACTCAAAGGCACAGGAACTTTCACGCCAAATGAAAACGCACAACCGTTTGTTGGAGAAGCGCATCAGCGAACATTTGCAGAGGAAACAAAAACCGAATTTTTAGTACAATCTTACAACATTGGAAAAGTGGTTTCAGCGATGAAAAATGCTCATCCGTACGAAGAAGTGGCGTATGAAATTTATCCTTTGTTAAATGAAAATCAATTTGAAGGAGCCGGAATGATGGGAGAATTAACCACTCCAATGAACGCTTTAGATTTCCTGAAATTAGTGAAGCAAACCTTTAATTGTGGCGTGATTCGACATACTGTTTTACTCGACAAACCCATTCAAAAAGTGGCGGTTTGCGGTGGTTCAGGAAGTTTTCTTTTGACTCAAGCCAAACAGCAAAAAGCGGATATTTTCATAACGGGAGACTTTAAATACCATGAATTTTTTGATGCTGAAAACGAAATAATCATAGCAGATATTGGACATTATGAAAGCGAACAATTTACTTCTAATCTATTAGCTGACATAATCAAAGAAAATTTTACTAAATTTGCCGTCCATTTAACTGAGATAAATACAAATCCGATTAATTATTTTTAACCCATGGCAGCAACTGCATCTAAAAAAGAAGTTACAATCGCAGAGAAGTTAGACGCGCTTTTCGAACTTCAAAAGATTGATTCTGAAATCGACCGAATTCGTACGATTCGTGGTGAATTACCATTAGAAGTTCAGGATTTAGAAGATGAAATCAGCGGGTTGAATACACGCATCTCAAAAATCAACGAAGAAATTAAAGAATTAGAAACTGAAATTTCAGATCGTAAGATTGCTAATAAAGATGCTGAAGCAGCGATTGCTAAATATAAAGAGCAACAAAACAACGTTCGTAATAACCGTGAATTCGAATCAATTTCAAAAGAAATCGAGTTCCAAGAATTGGAAATCAAATTACACGACAAACGTTCAAAAGAAGCTAAAATCAAAATCGAAGGTAAAAAACAATTGTTAGCTGAAGCTAATGAGCGTTTAGCCATGAAGCAAGGTGATTTAGATACGAAAAAATCTGAATTGGATGCGATTATCAGCGAAACGCAAAAAGACGAAGATCGTTTAATGAAAGCTTCTGACGATGCGAAAGCTAAAATTGAAAACCGTTTGATTTTTGCTTATGACCGTTTGCGTCAAAATGCTAAAAATGGTTTAGCTGTCGTTCAAGTAATGCGCGGTTCTTGTGGTGGATGTTTTAACAAAATCCCACCTCAACGTCAATTGGATATCGTTACTAAGAAAAAAATCATCGTGTGCGAGCACTGTGGTCGTATTTTAGTTCCGATTGAAGGTTCTGCTGAAAACTAAGATTTATAATAAAACTTGAAAAGGCTGTCTCAAAAGGATGGCCTTTTTTCGTTTAACTCCACTTTGATTTGTACATTTGTAAAAAATCTACGAACATGAACAATCGCGTTGAAGCAGCATTAAATGACCAAATTAGCAAAGAAGCATCTTCTTCTCAATTTTATTTAGCAATGGCTTCTTGGGCCGAAAACAATGGATTGAACGGAACTGCAAAATTCATGTATGCCCATTCAGATGAAGAGCGTTTCCACATGTTGAAATTGGTGAAATTCGTAAACGAACGTGGCGGAAAAGCCTTGATTCCTGCGATCCAACAACCACCTGTTGAGTTTAATGATTTGAGAAATGTTTTCGAGTTGCTTTTGGAACATGAAATTTCGGTAACCAACAGCATCAACAACTTGGTAGACATTTGTTTGCAAGAAAAGGATTACACAACACATAATTTCGTGCAATGGTACGTTTCTGAACAGTTGGAAGAAGAAGCCTTAGCGCGCACCGTTTTGGATAAGTTGAAATTAATCGGAAACGACAACGGAGGAATGTATATGTTTGATCGCGATTTAGAAAACTCGGCGATTCAAACGTCTCCAGCAAACGCTAACGCGGAAGGGAAATAACAACATTTGAAGCAAGTACTCCTTTTCTTACTTTTATGTTTTGCCGTTTTTTCTTCGGCACAAGGAGATTATCGCTTTAACAATTTCACGATTAGTAACGGACTTTCGCAAAGTTACGTTACATCTATTCTTCAAGACGACAATGCGAGTTTGTGGATTGGAACACAAGATGGATTGAATCGTTTTGACGGAAAAACCTTTGAGATTTTTAGCTCGGAAGACGGTATTGGTATTCAAAACTCGTATATCAAATGTTCTGCAAAAACGCTAGATGGAAATCTTTGGTTCGGCACAGGTAGTGGTTTACTTTTATATGAACCACTAAAAGATAAATTTACCACATACACAATTTTGCAATCAGAACTGCTTCAAATTGAAAGCATTACCATTGATGAAAATCAACAATTATGGCTTGCAACGGTGGATTATGGAATTTTAAAATTCAATCCGAGAACCAAGAAATTCAAACGAATTGCAACCACGTTACATAGAAAAATCGATCAGATTTGTTACCTTAAAAACAATATTTTTTTGATTGACACTGAAGACGATGGTTTGTTTTGGTACAATGCGAAAACGGAAGGATTACGAAAAATTGAATGGAAACACAAAAAAGCTAACCAAATCAGTGTATTAAAAATCAACTACACAAACCGTCAAATTTTATTGGGAACGAATTTCGGTGTTTTTGAAGTGGATTTAAAAACGTTTGAAGCTTTACCTAAATTCGAAAAACGCTTAAATCAAAAAAGCATAAGTGTAACGGACATCGTTTTTGCAGGTGGAAATTATTTCATCGCAACCGCTTCCAACGGCCTTTTTACGATCAACAAATACGGGACAAGTTTCAATAGTACAGAAGATATTTTTCAACGAAATTCATTACTATTTGATGGGTTAACTTGCTTAACAAAAGATAACTCTGGTAAAATTTGGATTGGAAGTGAACGAGGTATCTCTAGTTTTGATCCGAATCGAACAGGTTTCTTAAGTGTTGGTCCAAGTGGGAATTTAACAAAGGGACTTCCTGCTCAAAATGTATGGTGCTTTTCTGAAGACTTCAACAAAAAATACATTTATGTTGGGACGGATTTAGGTATTTCAAGACTGAATAGAAAAACAGGATTTTTTGACCAATTCAATCGCATCATTCCAAACACAACCAAATCTGAAACAGGTAAAGAAGTGGTTTTAAGCTCCTGCGTTGTTGCGAAAGACAAATTATTAGTCGGCTGTTTGGATGGATTATACGAGCTTTCTATTTATGGAAACCAAGCTTTCAAATACAAAAAAATCAAGTTTGTATCGAAAGAACTAGAATCAAAATTTGAACGTGTTTATTCAATCGTTCAATTCAAAGAAGACATGTACTTCTTGGCTACAAAAGCAGGAGTCGTTCTTTTCAACCGTAGAACAGGTTCGTCGCAGACTTTTGAGCACAATCGAAATGACGAAAAAAATAGTTTAACAATAGGGATTTGTCGTACCATTTACAAAGATGCTTTTGGTCGATTTTGGTTTACAACAAGTGGAGGAGGTATTTGTCTTTTGCATGAAAAAAACGGCAAACTGAGTATCAAACGCCATCCAATTAGTGATAAACTGATTTCTATTTCAAAAGATTACGTAACGAGTATTTGTGTGCTTGATGAAAACAAATTATGGTTAGGAACATTCGGTTCAGGCTTGATTGGCATTCAATTAAATAACGAAAAATTAATTGTAATCAATAAAAAAGATGGTCTTCCTAATAATGTAATTTACGGCTTAGTAAAAGACGAACAAAATCGACTTTGGGTAAGTACCAATCGTGGTCTAGCTTCCTATAATCTTCGGACAAAAAAAATCCATACTTATTCAGAGGTCAATGGATTGGCAAGCAATGAATTCAATGCAAATGCTTATTTCAAAAGTAAATCAGGGGAAATTTTCTTCGGTGGCATTGAAGGATTTAACTATTTTAATCCAGGAAGCTTAACACAATCTTCAGGGAATTTAAAAGTCATTTTAACGAAATTCAAATTAGACAAAGGTTGGCTAAAACCCGGTGAAGAAGATTCTCCTTTGAAACAAGCTATTTTCAAAACGAAAGTACTTGAATTAGATTACAAACATAGAAGTTTTACTTTCCATTTCCATGCAAACGATTTGGACAATCCCCAATTGATTAATTATCGATTCACATTAATTGGCCCCAACACGAATGACGACCAAGAAATCGGTTCGAACAATGAACTGTCATTCAATGCACTTTCACCAGGAACATACACCTTAAAATTATATGCGAGAATCGGTGATGGAAAATGGAGCAGTGAACCAACTGTTTTAACCATTAAGATCAATTCTCCTTATTGGGCAACGGTTTGGTTTTGGTTGATTATTTTAGCAATCACAGCACTCGTGGTGTACATTCTCGTTCGCCGAAGAATTGACTTGGCGCGCAGAGAACAAGTGCGACTAGAAATAAAAATCGCTCAACGCACACGAGAAATTCGTCAACAAAAAAATCAAATCGAAGAACAAAACAAACTCATCGAAGAAGAAAAAAACAAAGTAGTTGAACAGCAAGCCTTGCTACAAATTGAAAAGGATAAAACCGAAAAATGGCTCAATAATGCCTTGCCTTCTGAGGCTGTCATTGAATTGAAACGCAATGGTAAAGTACAAGCCCATTTGTTTAAAACGGTCACTGTAATGTTTACTGATGTTGTTGGTTTTAGTAAAATTTCAGAGAAAATGAATCCCAACCAATTGGTAAATCGATTGGATATTTTGTTTAGACGTTTTGATGAAATTATAGAAGCCAATAAACTGGAGAAAATCAAAACGATTGGCGATGCTTACATGTGTGCAGGTGGTGTCCCTACCGAAAATTCAACAAATCCCATTGATGCCTGTTTGGCCGCTTTGCAAATTCAGGAATACATGTCGAAAGTGAAGTTTCAAGCGATTGCCAACCATGAAGATTATTGGGAAATTCGTTTAGGAATCAACACGGGCGCTGCAACAGCCGGCATCATAGGAAATATTCGCCTGGCTTATGATATTTGGGGTTCAACCGTGAATTTAGCACAACGAATGGAAATGCTGGGTGAACCTGGAAAAGTAACCATAACAGGAACCACATTTCAGTATATTGAGCCTTATTTCGAGTGCGAACACAAAGGAAAAGTTCAATCCAAAGCACGTTCTTGGGTTGAAATGTATGTCGTTAATCGCATTAAGCCAGAGTTGTCTGTAAATGGTGAAGGATTGTTTCCCAATTCACGTTTTGAAGAAATTGTAAAACTACATCACTTTAGCTCGATAAAATACTATAAAACAGAGCATTATGTACTAAAAATTTTGGAGAAAAATCTCTCAAAAAAATTGTATTACCACTCGATTCGTCATACTAAAGATGTTGTGAAAGCAGTCGAACGCATTGCCTTATTGGAAGGTGTTACTGATGAAGGTTTGTTTCTATTAAAAACGGCAGCCATCCTTCACGATGCTGGATTTATCGAACAATACGATCACAATGAAAGCATTGGTGCACGCATGGCAACGGAGATTTTACCAAAATACGGATATACGGAACAACATATTAAAACCATTGTGGAGTTGATTCACGTGACCGAAATCCCGCATCGACCAATTAATAAATTACAAGAAATTATTTGTGATGCCGATTTAGATTATTTAGGTCGAGATGATTTTGAAGAAATCGCTGATAAATTACGTTTGGAACTTCGAGAAATGGGGAAAATCAATAGTGACCGACTGTGGGACGAAATCCAAGTGAAGTTCTTGCGTCAGCATCAGTATTTCACTCGAACTGCGATTGAATCGCGTCAAGCTAAAAAGGAAGCCAATATAGAATTAGTGCTAAAACGCTTGGAAGAAAATAATTACTCTGATTAGGTAAACAATTTTTTATTTATTTCTCGTTTCACTCGATATGACAGTGATATAGCTTAGACTTTATTTCACTTGATTTTGATATACATATTCGGGTCAATATCGAATTGCTTTTTATAAATCATTTTTTGCTTCGTCCATTTGGTTGAGGCAGGGTACACACCCGATGTGGTTCGAATCGGCAAATTGAAATCAGACACACAATTTATCCATCTGTATTTCACGATACCCTTTCCAAATTGCATTTCCAAAACGGGAACTTTAGTGGTACGTAAATACTGATCAAAAACGGGTTTTAAATCCAATTTTAAGGTTTGTGACATGTAATTTTCAATCAGTTCCGTCGTAACTTGTTGATGGTAAAATACCGTATTTAAACCGCGCAACATACTTCGAAAAAGAGAATCGTTATTCACCACAATTCGAATGGTTTGCAACATGTTCGCGCCTTTATAGTACATATCGCCAGAACCTTCGTTTTGGACGCCATACGCACCAATTATTGGCTTATCGTTCTCGATGTTTTTGCGTAAGCCACGACAGTACGTTTCACCCTCTTTTTTAGAGAAAAAATACTCCGTAAATAGTGATTCTGAATAATTCGTAAAAGACTCGTGAATCCACATATCCGCGATATCTTTCGAAGTGATGTTGTTTCCAAACCACTCATGACCGCTTTCATGGACAATGATGAAATCCCATTGCATTCCGATTCCTGTCCCACTCAAGTCTGTTCCTTTGTAACCATTTTGAAATCCATTTCCGTAAGCAATTGCGCTTTGATGCTCCATTCCAAGATGTGGTGTTTCGACCAATTTATAACCGTCTTCATAAAATGGGTACGGTCCAAACCAATATTCCATTGCTTCAATTGTACGAAGCGCCTCCCCTATTCTCTTTTCAGCTTTTGGTTGATTGGCTCGAAGCGTCCAAAAATCAACGGATAACATTCCTTTTTCACCTTTGTAATCACGGTGAACATTAACGTAATCACCAATGTAAGGAACTATGCAATAATTATTAATTGGATTTTTAACCAACCAATCAAAGCGCGTCCAACCGGATTCTGATGAACTTTTCCCGTTCATTGTTCCGTTGGAAACGCACAACAAACCATCAGGAACAGTGTA
>CAZHPL010000100.1:1630-3184 GCA_964534495.1 uncultured Lishizhenia sp. | reverse complement strand
CTCCATTTTGGGGCTCGTCCACCTGCGAATCTTTACAAGGAAACCAAATACTTGCACCCAAATTTTGACAAGCAATAGTTACCCAAGGTTTACCATTTGCGTCTTTCGACCAAATAACACCTCCATCCCAAGGAGGAAGTTTTGCTACACGAGGAGAACCGTGGAAATAGGCTTGAATTTCATTGTATTTCTCAGGAGATTCTATTGTCACAAAATGAGCAGCTCCGTCCTTCTGAACAGATAGTTTATGTCCTTTGTAAAGAACACTATCCAAAATCATAGGCTGCTGTAAATCAAGCTGAAGGTTTTTGTTTTTCAGTTCCTTTTCACACGAAAAACGAATAACATTAACTCCTGAAATAGATTTAGCTGCAATATCAAATTTTACACTGAGCTCATATTCCTGCAAATCCCACCAATTACGGGTTGTACCATAACCTCCTCGCAAAGAATCGGCATGAGTAAAAGTAGTTTGAGCGGAAATAAAAATCGGTAAAAAACCTAGAAAAATAAAAATCCCAAGCTTAGTAACTTCCGAATTCTCCATTTTTAGGAGCATGATCCCAATTAATTTCGACACCATTGTTTCTAAGTTGTTCGATTATTGCTTTTTTCGCTTCAGAAAAAGGTTCTCTATCTGAACCAGAAACTCTTTTTAGGTTTTTTAATTTTGTCAAAACAGTTAAATCTGCTTCGAATTTACACGTCAAAGATGCTTTTCTCAAACCTTGAAAACCTTCAATCATATCTAATTCCTCTTGTGTACAAGGGTCGAAAATCAATTCTTTCAGTTTTGTTAAGTTTCTTAAAACAGTATGATCCGGCTTCGGCTTATGGAATGTTACAAGCACCAAAAATTCTAAAGAAGTTGCTTCTGATATAGCTTTCAAATCTTCAATCTGGTTGTCTTCAGAATCTAAAATTCGCAAACCTTTCAGCATACGAAGTGGTTCTAAATCACCCACATTCATTCCAGAAACCACCATTATGCTCAACTGACTTATCAGTCGTAATTCTTCAATTGTTGGTTGATAGGCTCTAAGTTCGTTTAGTTTATCATTCCCTTCAAGACGCTCAAAAGTAGAATACAACATCATTCCACAATATTTATTTGTCATTTGTGGATAAATGAATCGACGTTGAAAATCTAAGTTTATCAAAAATGCTATGCGCCAATCTTCAGACAAACCAGCCCACCATTCGGTTAATTCTGCATCTCCTGCGGGCGCAACGATTGGAGTATAGGTAAGTGTGTGTAAAATTGGTTTTTTAAAACTGTAATAATAGCTACAATAAGGCAGAAAATCATACGCTGCTGAATCCCAAAAACAGCCAGGAGCTACATGATTCAACAAAAATTGAAAATCAGGATTTACAGTTATACGCAACACATAACTTGGATTAGGGACATGTGAATATTCCTTGTGTAATGCGTCCGTAATTTCAAAACCATTTCCGTATTTAATTGCAGCGTCAATACTATCGTACCAATGTGGATAATTGGCTATCGATAATTCTTCTACCAGCTCAATTTTACGGTCCGCTTTTTCACAA
>CAZHPL010000100.1:0-1600 GCA_964534495.1 uncultured Lishizhenia sp. | reverse complement strand
TCTAAACTAACATAGTATCTTCCGTTAGTCATTCCGGTACCTGATAATTTTTGCCCTTTATATTCATAGATACCGCTGACATTGATGTAATTATAATCTTCTTCCGTAACATCAATTTCTTTCCAACGCATTGCGGTAAGTATTTCGTCTAGTTTCGAAACAAATTCAGGTTTAATCAAAGCACTTGCTTCGTCTTGTGTATATGGAAAATATTGCCAAGCTGCATCGTTGTAAATATGCCCTAATTTAATTTTCTCATACAGTTCCAAAATAATTTGTAAAGCAAAATTTGCAGAAGTATTCATTGACCTTTCGTCAGGATGAATCATAGTGACTTCTACATCAACTTGATTATTTTTTACTGATAAAATTTTGAAAGAATTTAATGCTGACATAAATTAATTGTGTTAATGACACAAAGAAAGCAATTAAGATGTTATAAAACTGCTAATTGTTGATAAAGAAAGAGATATTATTTAAAAGTTGTAAACTAATTGTGCGGAAAATGAATCTTGGTTTAATTATTTAAAATCAAATAGATAGATATTCATAAACAAAATTTATAAACAACAGTTAATAACGACTCGTTCTACTTTTTTGGAAGCAAAAAAATCATCAATAATAACAAATAAATACACGTAAAATCAAAAAAAAACCTGCCTAAAAAAGCAGGTTTTGTTAATAGTCGATTTTTATTTTAGTTACTCCAAATTTTGGAAGTTGAAACTCCGTGACATGAATTGCATTGACCCGTAGAAACAGCTGTACTCATATAACTTTTGCTACCTGTTGTTCCCGTTATGGCAGGATACAACCCATTGACATCCATATCTGCTGTAGTGTAGAAATTTCCTTTTTCATCGATAAACACGGTGTATTTTAAAGTTCCACTTCCCATTGTATCTGTGTAAAAGTCAATTTTGCCTCCAGAAAGCGTATTTGTTTCATTTGCATTATACGCTGTTCCTGCAACGTTAAAACATCCTTCTCCTTCACCTCCGGATTTGTGACATTTCATACAGTTTTGACCCATATTATGGCTTTCATGTTCACCGGATGCACTTATATTATCCTCTTTACAATTTCTATTTTCACAGGAATTAAAAGCAAAAAGAGTTGCCGTTAAACAAAATGCTCCGAATAAAATTGAACTGATATTTTTCATAGTGTTTTTAAGACGTTATGTTTAAAATAAGGGTTGGAAAAAAATAGATTTCTTACTCCTCTGATTTGTTTTTTAATGACATCAATAAGGCATACGCATTCTTCGTAACGATTTCTTGTCTGTCAAATGCAGCAATATTAACTACTTGTGTCCAAGCATTTTCGGTATTACCCAATTCTACTTCACGCATTTCAAATGTGTTTTTTCCTGGCACTTTCACAAACAAATAATTTTTCCCTTCAAAATTGACAATTGCTTCTTCAGGTACAGCTAAACATTGAGTGTTCTTTGCGTCAATTTCTGCATTCATGTACATTCCAGGCAACAATGCACTGCTATATTTCTCGAAATGACAATGCACTTCAGCAGTTCGATCCATCGCGATGTCTTGACTAATTAAGATGATACTGCAAATATATTTCTCATCTGGACGGG
>CAZHPL010000099.1:942-10685 GCA_964534495.1 uncultured Lishizhenia sp. | reverse complement strand
AAAGACAAGGTTTTGTTGGCAACCAATGCTGAAAATTCTCCTAATGAATGACCAGCGACCATAGCAGGCTTAAAATCATCACCTAAACATGCCGCTAGAATGGTAGAATGAATGAAAATTGCAGGTTGCGTTACTTTCGTTTGTTTCAACTCTTCTTCTGTTCCTTCGAACATGATTTTCATGATATCAAACCCAAGAATTTCGTTGGCTTTGTGAAAAAGTTCTCTTGCCAATTCAGAGTTGTCGTATAAGTCCTTGCCCATTCCTGTGAATTGAGCTCCTTGACCTGGAAAAACGTATGCCTTCATAGTTAGAATTTTGTGCAAAGGTAAAAGAATCTGAAAATGTGCTACAATTGTCCGTCGGAGTGGTATTTTCCATCTTTAAAAACGCGCACCTTCATCAAAATGCCGTCGGAATTGTAGTCAAAAACTTTTCCGTCCCACAACTGTCCGTTTTTAAATTGTCCATCCATCCAGATTTCTTGGTTTTCGTTGTACACTTTATTGTAGCCATTTGGAATAAACTTCACGCCTCGCGTAATTGGGTTTAGTAATTTAGGAGGTTTTACTTGTTCATTAGTAGTGTTTTCAGGTGTGTTTTTCGGAGCAGCTTTTGCAAAATCAATGTGACTGGTTACATTTCCATTTGGGTCAAAAGTTAATTTCTCTTTAATCGCACCATCTTCATAATACCGTTTCAATTCACCTGAAAGATGTCCGTTTTTCACAGTGTATTCCAAGGCTAACACTCCGTTTTCATGAAAGTATTGCACCAAACCCGATTCAATTCCTTCGTTGTTGTAATTGCCCCGATAAGCTATTTTCCCGTTGTCGTGATAGCGAATCAATTCACCTTTGTACTGGTCTTTAGCAAACGAACCTCTTTCTTTTAGGTTTCCTTGTTTGAAGTAGCGATTGTAATCACCTTGCGGACGATTGTTGCTGAAATTACCTTTGATTTTAGGCGTTTTTCCATCGGAATAATATTTAATCCAAACGCCCTCTTTTCGTCCGTGAACATAGTAACCTTCTTCTACGGTTGTGTTTTTTTCGTAGCCATATTCAGGTTTCATTTTTCCGGTATACACCCACTTTCCATGTCGCTTACCGTTTGCATCGCGCTTGTTTTGACCAAAGGAAAAACCAATGAAATAAAATAGCATACAAGCAAATAGAAAACGTTGCAACATGATGTAAATGTAAGAAAAAATGTAGCTTGAATAGCACTGAAAATGTGAATAAAAACTTCCTTGTTTGGCCTTTTAGGAGCAAATTTAGCCGTAATTTTGACTAATCTTTTGCTATGTTAACAATCAATCCGAAGGAACTTCCTGTTCCAAAATTACATCAATATTTACTGGGGGCTGTTGGTCCTCGTCCCATTGCTTTTGCTTCAACAGTGGATGCAGAAGGACGTCCGAATTTGGCACCTTTCAGTTTTTTCAATGTATTTAGTGCGAATCCGCCCATTTTGATTTTTTCACCGGCGCGTTCAGGAAGATTAAACACGACTAAAGATACGTATAACAATGTGAAAGTGGTTCCAGAAGTGGTGATTAACTTGGTGAATTACGATATTGTTCATCAAATGAGTTTGGCAAGTTCACCGTACCAACCGGGTGTGAGTGAATTTGAAAAAGCAGGATTCACAGCTTTGGCTTCGGATGAGGTGAAACCCTTTCGCGTGGCGGAATCTCCCGTTCAATTTGAGTGTAAAGTAAACGAGGTCGTAGAATTGGGACACGAAGGCGGGGCAGGAAACTTAATTATTTGTGAAGTAGTGAAGATTCATATTCACGAAGCAGTTTTGGACGAAAACGGTATGATTGACCAACAGAAAATTGATTTGGTTTCTCGCATGGGTGGCGATTGGTATTGCCGTGCAGACCAAAACAGTATGTTCGTCATTAAAAAGCCGATAACAACTTGTGGTATAGGAATGGATCAACTACCTGAGGACATTCGTTTGAGTAAAGTGTTGACAGGAAACGATTTAGGTCATTTAGCAGGAATTGAGGTTTTGCCCGACGAAACAGATGTAAATGAATACAAACTTTTGGAGTTAAGTGATTTATTCGTACATTTAGAAGACCAACCCGAAGAATTGGAGTTGCGTTTGCACGAACGAGCGCAAGCATTATTGAAAGAAAATAAACTGGAAGAGGCTTGGTTAACCTTGCTTTCATTCAACAATTAATAAACAACAAAAACAAATAGAAATGTTTAAATTAACAGGTACGGTTAAAGTAATTAATCCTACACAACAAATCAGCGAGAAATTCTCAAAAAGAGATTTCGTGGTGACAGACACCAGTTCAATGTATCCTCAGGATATCTTGTTTCAAGCAGTTCAAGACAAATGTGCGTTGTTGGACAATGTACAAGTAAACGAACAAGTAGAAGTTTCTTTCAACTTAAGAGGTCGCGAGTGGACATCACCACAAGGCGAAGTGAAATATTTTAACACGATTGAAGCTTGGCGCATCGAGAAAGTAGGGCAGGGTAGTGCTATGCCAGCTGGTGGACCGTCTGCAATGTCTTTAGGTGCTGACCCAATGCCGGTTGCCTCTACAAACAGTGCGATTGCATCCAATGACGATGACGACGATTTACCGTTTTAATCTAAATTGATTTTGATATTGAAAAGCTCCTTTATGGGGCTTTTTTTGGTTTACAGTATTCTTTGTAAAGCTCAATATACTCAAAAATAATAGCGTTGGCTTTCGCTGAAAAATCGTGTTCTAAAGTTTGATTTTTTCGAACCTTATCACATACGCGGTAAATCAAGCACCAATCACCATCAAAATGTACTTGAGCAGTTATTAAAGCATGTATAATCTGAATGGCATAACTTTTTTCGTTCAATTTTACGGCTTTATCAGCAAACTCAGCAGCACGAGTTACGTCAAAATAATTGTCCATCGCCAATAGGTAGGCGTAGCAAATCAAATCTTCAGCACTCCCTTTTTTTAAGAACTCATTTTCATCTGCTAGTTTTTTCTTTTTTTGCAAAAACTCAAAGTACAAAGCAGCATTATTTTCACCATCTGTGTTCCAAGATAATTTGTTGATGACAGCCAATTTAAGAGAAATTGGATTTTTGCTGTTCGCTAAATATTTCATCAGTTTTTTGTCTAAAATCCCGTTTACTGTACCTGCATATTGCACAATGCTTTCAGTAGAGTAAGCACTCGAAAAATCGGTTGAAGTAATCGGAGAATCAGCTAGAGCCGTGTTTTTTGAAAAAATAGCAAGCCAAAAAAAGAGCAGTAGGGCAGGGTATTTCATAATAATTGTTTTAATACATTATCATCGCCAAAGAACAACCAATCAAAATGCTTAGCAATTTTAGCAAATTGAATTTATGGTTTTCACTTGTTTCGAAGATGATGGTCGTTGAAATATGCAAAAACATCCCCACAACAATTGCCAAGACCATGTGAACGTCAATTCCTATGTCTTCAGGTGAAATAATCAACCCTAATAAAACACCTATGGGCGTCATGCTTGCAAAAGCGATTAATACCAACCAAGCTTTCCATTGCGATAAAGAAGTGTTAACCAATAAAGTCATCAAAGCTATCGCAACGGGAACTTGATGAAAAATAATCCCCCAAAACAAAGAAGAATGTTCGTGCAAATGGTGGTGGTTTATGATTCCACCGTATTGATTCCCTAAAGGAATTCCTTCAATCACTGAGTGAACGGATAAGGAAATAAACAGTGCCCAAGGTAACGCTTGTCCTTTGTGTACATGCACATGGCCGTGTTCAATTCCTCCTGAGAAGTACTCCAAAACGAGTTGTACTAAAAAGCCAACCAACACAAAAATCCCGACTTTTTCGGCACCATCATGGTACAATTCAGGTAGTAAATGTTGGAAAATAATCGCTAATAAAAATCCCCCACTAAAGGCAAGTGCCAATTTGATTAATTGATTTTTATTCGTTGTGTGTAAATACGAAACGGTAACCCCACCTACGATTACGGAAGCGAAAAGACCTGTAAATACAAACGCTAAATTCATTTTTTTGTTGCGATTAAAATCAGTCGATCAGAAGTTTCGGGATGGAAAGCATCCAACTGAAAGGTGCCAAAGGTATGCATAATCCTGAAACGTTTGTGTAACAAGGCTTCAAAATCGGCAAGTTGAAGTGCTTGCACGCGTTCCGTAAAGCGATATGCATGACCCTTGTCTTCGAATGCAATGTGCTTGAAAATATGCGTACCATTGTATTCACGCGTAATGTGAAAAGTGATGCTATCCAATGTTTTTTGCTCGTTTTCTACTAATTGTGCAATCACTTTTTGTGCATTCATAAAGTCGATGACGAGTACACCTTGTTCATCCAACATGGTCGCTATTGCATCGCAAACTTTCTCATTTTCACTCGCGTGGTCAAAATACCCAAAACTGGTAAATAGATTGAAGACGTAATCAAATGTTTCAGGAAACACTTCGCGCATGTCGTGTGTTTGAAAATGCAAACCTGTTGTTTCGTATTGTTTGGCAGCTTGAATACTGTTTGCCGATAAATCAACACCTGTTACCTGCAATCCTAATTGATGTAACGTTCTAGAATGACGTCCTTTTCCGCAGGCTAAATCCAACGCGGTAGCTCCTGCTTTGGGTTGGAGTAACTGCACTAAATTTTCAATAAAAATACGTGCTTCATTGTCGTTTCGGTGTTGGTAAAGTGTGTGGTAATAGGATGTATCAAACCAATCTGCGAACCATTCTTTTTGTGTCATGTGGTAAAATTAGTTTTTTCTTGGTTTTTTGCGTTTGAAAGCTTGATTATGTTCAAAAACCTTAACTTAGGTCACATGAAACGCATTGGATTAACAGGTGGAATTGGATCTGGAAAAAGTTATGTTGCTACGATATTGGAGCGAATGGGTTACCCCGTTTATTACTCAGATGCGCGCGCAAAGCAATTAACGAACGAACATCCTGAAATTCAACAAGGTTTGATAGCACTTTTTGGACTTTCCATTTATGAAGAGGGTGAATTGAATCGGAAACTGTTAGCGGAGCATATTTTTTCGAATGACCAAAATCGTCAAAAAGTGAATGCTTTGATTCATCCAATTGTACGAGCTGATTTTACGGATTGGGTGAACAAGCAAAAGGCTGATTTAGTCTTCAATGAGGCGGCCATTTTGTTTGAAACAGGAGCAAGTCGTCAATTTGATGCGATGATTTTGGTGACAGCGCCCGAAAAAGATCGAATGGAGCGTGTCATGCTTCGTGAAAACTGCACTGAAGAAGAGGTGATGAGTCGCATACGCAAACAATGGCCAGACGCTGAAAAGAGGAAGCTGACGCCTTATGTAATTGAAAACGACGGACAGACGCCTCTGTTGAAGCAAATTGAAGCCGTTTTGTCGGACTTAGTTTAAAGTAAAATTCAATGGAAGCACGAAATAACACCTTACAGGTTGGTTTTTTATTGTAGCAGGCTTGAATTTTGGAAACGATTTTATAACAGCCATACCAGCTTTCTCCATTTCTATTTTTGAATCTTCAACACTTTGCAAAAATTCATCTTTGATTTTGTTGTTTTTCAAAAATGCATTTAAGTCAATGGATTTTACAACTTTAATATTACTTACAGATCCATCTTTCTCGACAACAAAGCGATAAAAGATTTTTCCCTGCAAATTCAATTCAATTGCCGATTGTGGATAGGTCAAATGTTCTAAAATGAATTTAAACAAGGCCTGATTTCCACCAGGATATGCTGCTTCGACCTCGACGTCTGTACTAATTTCTGGTTCCGTTTGTGCGAACAAGGTGGATTGAGCGCCTACAACAAGTAGTAAGATGGAAAGTAGAAGGTGTTTCATTAATCAAGTGTTTAATTTAAAGTGAAATGGATTGGAAGATAATAATAGCTTCTTATTGCAACACCATTTCGTTTAGGAGGAATAAATTTCGGAAGTTTTAGGAGTACTTGAATTAAATTGGCTTCCATGTCTTTTTTAGCTTGTTCAAGCTTTTTTATCTCTTCACTACTTTGGATATTTCGAGATTTGATTATTTCATTCAAATTTATTCGTTTGTCAAAAGTGATATTACTTACGGTTCCATTTTTTTCGACAACAAATTTACAAGTTACTCTACCAGTCAATTCTAAATCTATGGCAGATTGAGGATATACTAAATTTTCACTAATGTATTTCATTAACGAATCATATCCACCTGGGAAATCAGCCATTTCTTCGTCAATATATATTGAATCAACTTTCGCTGTTGTTTTTTGTGCTAACAGAGTGGATTTTGTAATAATAAATAGTAGTAAAGCAGAGAAAATCAGGTGTTTCACTAATACACCATTTTAATGACAAACGTTTTGTTTTTGTCTAAGTGTGTGGCGCATTCCTCAAAATCAGGAACAGAAAAGCGCGGTCGGATATTGTTGGAGAAGGCATACGCTTCAGTTGGAATACCAAAGAAATTCTTGTCGCACACTTTGTTGTTGTTTTCATCGTGAAATAAGCAAACTGCGTATGTACCTGGCTCTAAGTTATCAAAGTTATGCAGTAAAGTGTTTCCTTCGGGCTTCAAGCGCACGATACGGTAGGTTTGTCCCACTTTCGCAAATTTTTCTGGGTCTTTATACAAGGCAATTTCAATTACACCATGTTGGTTTTGAATACCTGTTATTTTGACAGAAAGCGTATGGTGGTTTTTTTGTCCAAAGCTCAGAAACGAACCGAGAACGAAGAAAGTTAGCAATAGGTTTTTCATAGTTTTAATCTTTAAATTCCGTACCGAAAATACGGTCCATCCATAAGAAAGTAGAGGAGTAATTTCCAGTAAGTTTAGCGTGGTGATCGTCGTGGTGTTTAGTTTTACTGATCAAAGGTA
This sequence comes from uncultured Lishizhenia sp., assembly GCA_964534495.1. GTDB lineage: Bacteria > Bacteroidota > Bacteroidia > Flavobacteriales_D > Crocinitomicaceae > UBA952. Next base: position 3,809 of record CAZHPL010000099.1, on the reverse strand, counting down.
TTTGACTCAAAAACGGCAACTTAAGATCGGAATGAATATGGATTTCATGTAAATTCCGCAAGCCTCCAAAAATCCACAACGAATAAATACTTACAGGTGAAACGAGCATTGTCAAGCCAAAACCAATAACTACACCCAACATTCCTGTCATCCATTCTAAAGGATGTGCATACAAATATTCTAAAGGAAATGGAGTGGTTGCACGATGATGAATCGAGTGAATATGCTTGAGCAAAAATTTATTTTCGTGCATCAAACGATGAATCGCATAAAACCAAATATCGTCCATGATGAAAGCAAACAAAACTTGTGCTGCGATTACCCAACCCGCAGTTTGATTGTTCGTTTCAAAAATATCTGCCATGAAATACGAGCCGCCTCCCGACAAAGCAATCAAAACCACAAAATTGAACAAATACAAAGGCATACGTTGGCCAAAAACACCTTTTTTGTAGGCTTTTGTCTGAATGCGAAAAGATTTGAAAAAATCAGTTTTTAACACGAGCATACTGTAAATCAGTCCAAAAAAATTGGAGATAAGTAGTACGCTTACGGTGCCGATTGCAACTTGTGTGTTTGTCATGATCGAAGTGCGAAAAGGTTGTATAAAGGTGTGTGTTCCAATCCAGATTCACGCTCTTCATGCAATTTCGTAAATCCTTTGGATGCTAATAAGTCTTTTGTTTTTTGTAAACGGTTGTCAATGTCATGAACTTCGATAACCATTGTTTTAATCATTGGCCAATGTCTGTCTTCAATACCTTGAATAACAGCCCACTCAGCTCCTTCGCAATCGATTTTCAACAAGTCAATTTTAGTTACGTTTTGTTCCTCAATAACTGCTGAAAGCGGCTTCAATTCACAATCCACTTGTTTTTTTCCTTTCACCAATTGTTTGGCAATTATTCCCGCAAATGCAGTTGGAATCCACTTCATCCACTTCATATCGTCTGGTGGATTTTTCATCGTTCCTTTTACGGCGTCGCGGAAAGCGTTTGGATTTTCGTCCCATTGTTCGGGGTGCAACGTTGAAAGCGCAGGTGTATTTGGAAAGTACGTAAACGTCGCTTTGCTGTGCGAATCAGAAACACCACAACGCAATACAGTTATTCTTCCTCCTGCTACATCCGTTGCGTTTTTTTGTAACACATCCGCAATATCAGGAATCGGTTCAAAACAATAGGCTCTGACATTTGGACCTTTTTGCACAGCACGGACACCGAACACACCAATGTTAGCACCTACGTCAAATACAACGTCGCCATCGTTAATTTCAATTCCGTTTTGAAGATAACCATCCACATGATGATCTAGCATTTTAGCTTCTGGTTTACGTAGGCAATACACCTCCGTACCATCGATTAATTTTGTTTTTGTCATAATTTATTCGTCCTAAAAATAAAGAAATTATCTTAGGTTAAGACATTTTATTCTGTAGAATTATTAAGAACTGCTATTGAATTTCCTTTCCATTGTTGAGGTTTCAGCGTTTTTTTGCTGTTGAAAAGTCCCTTGATACTTGCGTAATTTAGTTTTATTCTAAATGCAAAACCCGATTCTTTCGCGCACAAAAAAGCCGAATGCTATGAACACTCGGCCTCCAATTATAAGAATTCTTTATTTTTTAATCACGCTTGCTTTTGCAGCCTCATACATGGTTTTAGCCGCAGCTAAATCGTACGTTGGACCTTTTACGTTTTCAAAATAATAGGTGGTTTCTCCGCCATTTAGGAAATACACAAAATGATATTGCGTTTGTCCCATTACTTCCGTTTGGTATAAAATTCCGTTTGCCTCGTCAATAACGTATTTTTTCAATTTGTTAATGTCGTTTGCCTCGATGGATTTCTTTGCTTCAGCTAAATTGTAACCATAGGAAACGTGAATTTCCATTTGAAAAGTCTTATCGTTTGAAACGGTAACAGAGCCGTATTTTTCAACTGCTTTCACTCCTGCAGGTGCTTTGGTAACGATATTAAAATCCTCAATGCTACTGCAATCTAGGTCAACCAAGGCTGTTTGTCCGAAAGAAGTAACGGCTAACAATAAAAAACCGAATACCAGTTTTGTAATTAATGAATAGTTCATAATGTGCATTTTTTTGAATCGCGAATGTAGTTGAAAAGTGTCAAAGTATTCGGTTTAACCGATAAAACTTAAAAGTAAAGCTGATAATTTCAAAAAAAATCCCTGACATGAAACACGCAGGGATTTTCTCATTAAAGTATGATTTGATTAACCTAAGAATGGATATCTGTAGTCTGTTGGTGGAACAAACGTTTCTTTGATTGTTCGTGCAGATGTCCAACGCAATAAATTCATCATTGCACCTGCTTTGTCGTTTGTACCTGAACCTCTCGCACCACCAAAAGGTTGTTGTCCTACAACAGCACCTGTCGGTTTGTCGTTGATGTAGAAATTACCTGCTGCATGCTCCAATTTTTTAGTTGCCAATTGAATTGCATAACGATCTTGCGATAAAATAGAACCTGTCAATGCGTAATCAGACGTTTCGTCTAAAAGCGTTAACGTCTCTTCGAATTGGTTTTCATCATACACGTAAATGGTCAAAACGGGGCCAAAAATTTCTTCGCAAATAGTTCTGAATTTTGGATTCGTCGTGACAATAGTCGTTGGCTCAATGAAATATCCTTTCGACTTATCGTAATTTCCACCGGTAATGATTTCTGCATCGCTTTGTGACTTAGCAAAATCAATATAAGCTGCGATTTTATCAAAAGCTCTTTCATCAATCACCGCATTCACAAAATTACTGGTGTCGTCAGGCGTACCCATTTTGAAAGAATTTACCTGCTCCACATAAATGCGTTTAACTTCCGGCCAAAGATTTGAAGGAATATACGCTC
>CAZHPL010000099.1:0-932 GCA_964534495.1 uncultured Lishizhenia sp. | reverse complement strand
GGAATTCAAATGCGCCACGTGACATAGCTGTAGCTACCTCTGCTGCAACAGCGGATTTGTGTGCGATGATAAAGTCTTTTCCACCCGGTTCACCAACAATACGTGGATACGTTCTATAAGCATCCAAGTTCGTTCCGATTTCTTTCCAAAGATGTTTGAAAACAGCAGTTGAACCTGTGAAATGCAAACCTGCAAAATGCTTGTTTTTAAATACAACATCTCCCGCAACTGGACCATCAACCGTTACCATGTTGATTACGCCATCCGGAACACCTGCCGCTTTGAACAATTCCATGATTACTTGAGCTGAATACACTTGTGAATCCGCTGGTTTCCATACAACAACATTTCCCATCATAGCTGGTGCCGCACACAAATTGGCTGCAATCGACGTAAAGTTGAATGGAGTAATCGCGAAAACAAATCCTTCCAATGGACGGTATTCCAAACGGTTCCACATCCCAGGTAAAGACTCAGGTTGCTCATTATATATTTGCGTCATGTATTGAACATTGAAACGGAAAAAATCAATTAATTCACATGCCGCATCAATTTCTGTTTGAAACACATTTTTTGATTGTGCCAACATCGTAGCTGCATTCATTTTATCTCTAAAAGGTCCTGCCAATAAATCAGCTGCTTTTAAGAAAATCGCTGCTCTTTCATTCCAAGGTAAATCCGACCAAGCTTGTTTCGCTTTTAAAGCGGCCTCAATTGCTTTTTCAACATGAGAAGCATCACCAAGGTTAAAATGACCTAACACTTTTGAATGTTCATGAGGAGGTGTCATCGCTTTTTTAGTAGCTGTTCGAACTTCTTCGCCACCAATATACATGGGCACATCAATTGCCTTTTGGTTGTACATTTCGTGGTATTTTTTCAGCAAGGACTCGCGCTCCGCAGAACCGGGTGCGTATGCTTTAACCGGCTCA
>CAZHPL010000098.1:0-10687 GCA_964534495.1 uncultured Lishizhenia sp. | reverse complement strand
GGTTTACCGCTATTTGAATTTTTGTTGTATCACAATATGGTACGGCATCTTCCATCCAATAATTAATGTTTGTAATTCTAAATTTCAATTTGATAGTATCATTTTTAAAATTATTGTAAGGTAAATTGCCAACTTCAATAAACTTCCATCTGTTGTTAAAGTTGTCATACAAAAGTTGATGATGACCAAATTGAAATTTATTAATGTATTCTCCTGTGTAAACTGGTTGTTGAAATCCGAAGGTAAAACACCCATCTAAATTTTTGAATACTAAGGAATCTAAATTAGCGAAAGCGCTTTTATAGTGAGAAATATTCATGTCATACATATAAAAACCTAATGTATCATAGACCTTATAATTTCCCGCTATTTTTTCCCATTTCGTTGGTTCTGTTGGAGTTGGTGGCTGTGGTGTTTTGTCTTTGGTGCAACTAACCAAAACCTGAATCAAAAATAGGAAGTAAATTACTTTTTTCATACCCTGATTTTAGTTTTCCTCCCATTGCGCATCCCCTTCACTTTTACCGTTTTTTCATCCGCTAACAAGGTTTGAAATGCATCTGATTCACGTGCAATTAACGCAATTTTTCCTTCCACATCCGCATGAATCGCCCAACCATAATTTTTCACGAGTGGCGAACACCGAAAACATGCCTGACCTTTTGAGAAAAATCGACTACGCGCTTCCAATTTTTCACTTGCTGTTAAATCACTTTTCGTCGCGAAAACATCAAAAATACAATCGTCAGACGTAAACGTATAGGGGGCAGAAGCTAATTGCTCAAATTGTAGCACAGCAATTGATTTCGCATCACTTTTAACCAACGGAGCCTCACTTTTCATGCGCTTGCAATCCTCCGAAGGTAAAATCAAAGTGTTGAAATAATTGGTACTGTGGGTTTTCATTGAACTAAGATACACAAATCAAATGTGTTGTGCAAAACAGGTTTGGAATTTTGATTACGCCAAAACTTTTTTATTGTTGGGAATGACTTGTGGTTGGGAATCTAAGCGAAAATGAAAATACAATCCATAAAAAGAATTCTAATCGTTCCCACAATCCCGTCTCAATTGACAAAAGTGAGGATAAGATAATTTTCGAATGGTCAATCCCGAAGGGATGACATTATTTTATCCTCCGAACGGCTTCAATTGAGACTTGACTTTTTGTGTCCTTTTGTGTCAAGACAAAAGGGCTTAAAAACACTTATTTCTATAATAGGATTGAATTTTAGGAATTTAGCAACTGAGCTGAAAAAGTTTATAAATATTCCTCCCGTTGGTCGGAATGACTCTGTATTAAGCTACTTGGCGAAAATGCGAAGCATTTTCGCAATTCTACTCCTCTTACCGTCTTTTCGAGCATCGCGAGAAATATTCACTTAGGGAAAACAATTGCTTTTCAAAGTCGAATTTGCGAACAAAGCATCATTACCATTCTTGACTTTTTAGCTTCGCGCTTCTGCGAAGTGGTCCTTTTTGTGTCAAGACAAAAGGACTTAATACAAAATGCGCTAAAATTGGGTTTCAGAAAGTACTTAAAATGGTTCACTTCGCTTAAATGAATGCTTTTGTCTATTTTTGCAAAAAAATTGCAAGCATGATTTTACCAATTGTTGCCTACGGTGACCCGGTTTTGAAAAAGGAAGCGGAGGAAATCGACGAAACTTATCCAGATTTAAAAGAGTTGATTGCCAATATGTTCGACACCATGTACAACGCGAAAGGTGTGGGATTGGCAGCGCCTCAAATCGGAAGAAGCATTCGCTTGTTTATTGTGGATGGAAGTCCATTTGCAGACGAAGAAGACGAAGAACCAGATCCGAAAGCAGCGGGAATTGAACATTTCAAAAAGGTTTTCATTAATCCCATAATTGAAGAAGAAAGCGGCAACAAATGGTCGTTCCAAGAAGGTTGTCTTTCCATTCCGAAAATCCGTGAGAATGTATTACGCAAGGAAAAATTGGTGATTACCTATTACGATGAGAATTGGGAATTTCACGAAGAAACGTACGACGGCTATGCAGCACGCATCATTCAACACGAATACGATCACATTGAAGGGATTTTGTTTACAGACCACTTGTCGTCTTTGAAAAAGAAGTTGTTGGCAAAACGCCTTACGAATATTGCAAATGGTACCGTTTCAGTGGATTACAAGATGCGTTTTCCGGATGCTAAAAAGTCCAAATCTGTTTAGAAATTTGAATTGTAAAACGAAAACAATGAACCGAATCATGAACATGAAATCTATTTTTTTGAGTGCTTTAGCTGCTGTTCTATTGGTGGCTTGTGGTGGAAAAACAGAAAAAGATCCGAATAGCCGCGAGAGTTTGAAAGCAAATATCAAACAAATGGAAGATTCCATTGCTAAGATTGTGCGTGACCCCAAACAGGCGGCTAAAATGCCAACCTTGACGAGTATTGAATTAATCAACCGTTTGACAGCTTATTACCATGCTTTTCCGAAAGATGAATACGCTGCGGATTGCTTGTTCAAAGTCCACATGAAATACGGTGAATTGAACGCTCACGAAAAAGCAATCGCTTATGGTGACACGCTTTTGAAAGCATTTCCGAAATACAAAAACAGAGATTTTTTATTGGAAAGCATGGCGAGTACTTGTGATGTTTTGTTGGATCCGCGTGACACAACCTTAGTTCGTAAATACTATAATTTGTTGTTGAAAGAACCCAAAGTTCCGGCGCAGAAAAAAGCAGAAGTGAAAGCACGTTTGCGTCATTTGAATATGGATTTTTACGAATACATCAATTTTCAGTCGCAGCCAACGGCAAAAAGAAAATGACGGAAGAATCGCTCATTGCAGCCATCGAAACCCGTATGGGAAACAAAGTGGAATTAATCGAAAATCAATGGGGACGGTTTTTGCTGTTCGACTCGATACAAAGTCCTGGAACAAAAGTACTTTCGACAGTTGGGCTTTCGCTGTATGAAATGCCCGTGCACGAAAAACACAAAGGCGAAGAACACTGTGAATTGTATTTTCAGCTCCCAAGTTATTGGAACTTAAAAGCAACGGAAAACCTGAATTTCAACTGGGTTTTTTATTGGCTCAATCGCTTAAAACATTTTGTGATTGAACATCATACGTGGTTTGCTCACGGTCATACAATGCCTTGCGGAAAGGATAAAAAACCCTTGTCTGAAACGATGCAGCAAAATGCTTTTTTGTTGACACGACCGATTGAATTACACATGGATTTAGCTCCGTTTCAAGTCGAGGAAACGCTCGTTCATTTTTTAGCAATTTTACCACTTTACAGCGATGAATTGGATTACAAAATGGCAAAAGGAACAGTGAAAATGATGGAGAAATTCAAACACGTACAAGTCACAGAAAAACTGGACGATTTCCGCAAATCTGTGGTTAGAAGTAAATGGTCATTGTTCCGAAAATGAAAATCACGGATTGGAAAGCACACTTGGCTTTACTTTTTGTAAACATCCTCTATGGCGCGAGTCATGTGCTTGCAAAAGGTGTGATGCCTCAGTTTTTAACGCCCAATGTTTTTATTCTTTTTCGCGTTAGTGGCGCCACTTTGCTTTTCTGGTTCATTACGACTTTCTTTTTTCCAAAGGAGAAATTACACAAAAAAGACATTCCCTTATTAGTGGCTTGTGGTTTATTTGGTGTGGCCGTTAATCAACTATTTTTCTTTCACGGGCTGAACCTTTCATCGTCATTCAACTCAGGAATCATCATGGCTATGAATCCGATAATGGTGATTATTCTGTCGTTTTTTATCTTGAAAGAGAAAGCAACGGCAACTCGAATGACAGGAATTTTGATGGGTGCTTTAGGAGCAATTTTACTCACATTTAAAGGAGCAACTGCAAAAGGTGATTCATCCTTAGGCGATTTATTTTTGTTCATCAATGCCTTGAGTTATGCTGTTTACTTGGTTATCGCCAAACCTTTGATGCAGCAATATTCTCCTTTGACGGTCATCAAATGGGTGTTTACATTTGGCTTGGTGTTCGTTCTCTTATTTCCCCCAACGATTCCTGAGTTAGTCGCAACGGATTTTTCTAAAATGAATGTTACGATTTGGTTGAAAATTGCCTACGTTGTAATCGGCGTAACCTTCTTGACGTACCTTTTAACGATGTACGGATTGAAATTTTTAAGTCCGACCACTTCTAGTTCTTACATTTACACGCAACCGATTATGGTGATGTTGTTCGCTTGGCTTTTTGCTACCTTGCAATGGTCGGATGATTACACCGGAACAATTACTCTAGAAAAAGTTCTCTACATGTTCGTTATCTTCGCAGGAGTATATCTGACTTCTTTACAGTCAGGCAAAACCGCGAAATGAAAAAACACATCTTATTTGTATTGGTTTCCACACTTGTTTTTGCAAGTCAAGCTCAAAAGAAAACCATTGATCATACAGCCTATTTCGGCTGGAAAAAAACTGAAAAGCAACAAATTTCATCCAAAGGAAAACACATTTCTTATGAAACCAATCCTTTACGTGGCGATGGAATGCTCTATGTATACACCACAAGTACGGAGAAAAAAGATTCATTTGCAAGAGGAAAAGACGCGCAATGGTTTTACAATGAGCAAGTGGCCGTTTTCAAAGTAGTTCCCGGCTTTGATACCTTGCGCAACTGTGAATTAAAGAAAATCGACAAGAAAAAATGGCCGAAAGATTCCTTGTATATTCTCGATTTTACTAATGACACCTTGATTCGTGTCCCGAAATTAAAACAATTTGAAGTTGCTGCCAAAGGAACCGTTTTAGCCTATCTGACAGAAGGAAACGAACTTGTCAAAGGAATTGAGAAAAAGAAGAAAAAGTGTTTTTTGAAGAAGAAAAAAGAGGAGAAACCTGAGCCGAAAAGCGATGGAAATGTGTTGACACTTTGGCAAAATCCAAAGAAGTCATGGCAAGTGAAAAATGTAACCGATTTTCGATTTTCAAAAGATGGTGCACAATTAGCGGTTTTGCGTCATACAAAGGACAAAGTGGATTCGGTTGAATTAAGTATTTGGAATCCTGAAACACGAGAAATGTTCTACATGTTTCCTAAATATGTTGCCGTGAAATTGCCTGTTTGGAACGAAAAACAAGATCGTTTGGCTTTCTTTTATTCAATGGATACAAGTAAAACAAAGCAGTTTAATTTGTGTGTGTACGATTTTAAAACCAAAGAATCACAGTTTTTTGGAGATACGTCTCAAGTCTTTTTTCCGAAAGAAAGAGGAATTTCTGAAAACCGAACGCCTGTTTTTACGGACAATGGTAAATACTTGTTTTTTGGAGTCGCTAAACGCAATCAACCCGAGAAAAAAGATACCTTGTTAGAATCTGAAAAAGTGAAATTGGACATTTGGAATTACCAAGATGAACAGTTACAACCTCAACAATTGGTGGAATTGAAAGAAAAAAAGCGACGTTCCGATTTGTATGTTTTGCAGTTGGAAACAGGGAAAATACTACCGTTAGTGGGGGATAGCTTAAAAATTGAGGCTAAGACGAATTGGCTGAGTGATTATTTTTTATTGACCGATCCAAAACCTTACAGCATTGAAGCGCAATGGAAATCACCTGGATTCGAAGATGTATACCGTGTTTCGATTGTGGATGGTAAAAAGGAATTGTTGGGTAAGCGCATGCAGTTTGCAGGAAATTTGTCTCCTTCAGGAAAATATTTTACATATTTCGATGCAGCAAAACAACAATACATGTGTTCGGAAATGGGTAAAAACACATTTTGCTTAAGCTGTTCTGAACCCAATGTGAAATGGGCGGATGACATTAACGGAGAACCAAGTGAAGCAGGACCCGTTGGAGAATTGGGTTACACGCCCAACGAACAACAATTTATTTTCAAAAGTCAATACGATATTTGGACGTATGATTTTAACACAGGAAAATTAAGCAGTTTGACGGAGCGAAAAGGGGAGAAGGAATCCTTGCGTTGGGACCTGCAAAAATGGTCTTCGGATAGTTTGTACTTGCATCCCGGTTCCGTTTATTTCAAAGCATTTAATCGAAAAACCAAAGGCGATGCGGTTTATTTTTGGAACGATTTAGGTGGTTTGGATAAAAAGCTAGAAGGTGCTTTCAAACTAACTTCATTAGAAAGGTCAAAAGACGCATCGATGTACTTTTATCGTACTTCAACTTTGGAAAAGTATCCTGAATTACAAATAACTACGGACAGTTTTAATTCTTCCAAAACGATTTCGTTGACCAATCCGCAACAACACGAATACAAATGGGGAAAAGTGAATTTGGTGCAGTGGAAAGCTTATGACGGAACTCCTTTGGAAGGTTTGCTGTACATGCCTGAAACCATCGATCCACAAAAGAAATATCCTTTGTTGGTGTATTATTACGAGTTAAATTCCGATAATTTGTTTGTACATCAAGCGCCACGACCATCCGCAAGTACCATCAATCCTTTGGAATATGCATCGGCTGATTATTTTGTTTTGATTCCAGATATTCGTTACCAAGCCGGAAAGCCAGCAAAATCAGCCTACAATTGCATCATGAGTGGAACGGATTTCGTGATTCGCAATTTCCCTATTGATTCTACACGAATGGGCTTACAAGGTCAAAGTTGGGGAGGTTATCAAACGGCGCAACTCATCACCATGACACCACGTTATGTGGCAGCAATGGCAGGTGCACCCGTTGGAAATATGTTTTCAGCGTACGGCGGTATCGGTTGGGGGTCAGGATTATCTCGTCAATTTCAGTATGAAAGCGCACAAAGTCGCATCGGAAAAACGATTTGGGATGCACCGCAATTGTACACTGAAAATTCACCCATTTTTGGATTGCCTAAAGTAAAAACACCTTTGCTCATCATGCACAACGATAAAGATGGTGCCGTTCCGTGGTACCAAGGAATTGAGATTTTTACAGGCATGCGACGCTTAGGTTTGCCATGTTGGCTTTTGAATTACAACGAAGACGATCACAATTTGACCAAACTTCCAAACAAGATGGATTTGAGCATACGTATGCGTCAGTTTTTTGATTTTTACTTGCAAGGAAAACCAATACCTGTATGGATGAAAGAAGGAATTCCAGCCATTGATAAAGGAGAAAAAACAGGGTATGAAACTGAATAAAACAATCGTTTTGCTGTCACTTATTGCTGTTGTAATTGGGATAACGGTTTTGAGTTTGTTGCCGCCCAAAAGTGGTGTTGAATTAGGCGAACACGATAAAATCAATCACTTTATTGCTTATTCCGTTTTGAGTTTGAACTTCGGCGTTTGGATTCATCGTATTAAACTGCATTTATATTTCGTACCTGCCTTGATTGCTTATGGTTTACTCATGGAGTTTTTTCAGGGTTTTGTACCCGGAAGAGAACAATCTTGGCTCGATGCTTTGGCCAATACAGGCGGTGTAAGCCTCGGTTTTGTCTTGGCTTTTATCAATTCGAAATTGGGGTGGGTGAGGGTGAAGGATTAAACTATCCTCACTTCAACATCCACGAACCGCCAACGCTGATAATATTCGGTTCTTTCAAATAATCAGGATAAGTACTGCCCGTGATGCCACCTGTTGGGCAGAATTTCACATGTGGAAACAATTGTCCGTAGGCTTTTAACGCTTCGATACCACCGCTTAAATTCGCTGGGAAAAACTTGAAAAAGGTACAATCCCATTCTAAGCCAGCCATGATTTCTGAAACCGTTGAAACCCCAGGAATAAAGGGAACGCCACTTTGATGCAAGGCATGCGCTAATTTTTCTGTAAGTCCTGGCGAAACGATAAAGTCAACTCCTAAATCCTTCACTTGCTGTACTTGTTCTGGACGAATAACGGTGCCTACACCAATTGAAAAATTGGCAATATTTCTTTCTTTTAGAATACGTATGGCATCCAAAGCAAATGTTGTACGCAAGGTAATTTCAATGCAGTGAATACCACTTTCTTGAATTTTTGCATAGATGGTTTCCAATGCCGCAGCATCTTGTATGGTAGCAACAGGAATAACACTGTTTGCTTGTAGGATGGTTTCAATTCCGTTTTGTTGCATGCTTATAAAATAATGGATGCGCCTTCTTCACTTGAAGAAACATATTTGCGCAATGGGTTAAATAATTCTCTTCCAAATCCTTGTGTGCGAACGTTTTTGGTTCTAGCAACACGTTCATCTAGGTTCACTTGTAATACTTCCAACGTTCCTGCTGTGGCATCCAATCGAACTACATCACCCGTTTGGATTTTGGCAATGGCACCTCCATCTGACGCTTCCGGTGTCAAGTGAATCGCAGCAGGCACTTTTCCTGATGCACCCGACATTCTTCCGTCGGTAACTAAAGCCACTTTGAATCCTCTTTTTTGCAGAATCGTAAGCGTGGGCGTTAGTTGATGTAATTCTGGCATACCGTTTTGTTTTGGCCCTTGAAAAGGAAGCACAGCAACAAAATCTTTTTCTAATTCACCACGTTTGAAAGCAGCAATCAAATCCGTTTGCTCGTCGAAAACAACTGCAGGCGCTTCTATCACAAAATGTTCGGATGCTACAGCCGCAGTTTTTATAACGGATCGACCTAAATTTCCTTTGAGAATTTTGATGCCGCCGTCTTTTGAAAACGGTTCTTCAACGGAACGAATAATGGATGTGTTTAAACTAGCGGTTGGACCTTCCTCCCAAATCAAGGTATGGTTCTGAATCTTTGGTTCTTGCGTGTACTTGCGTAATCCTTTACCTAAAATCGTGTTTACATCTTCGTGTAATAAACCATTATCCAAAAGTGTTCGAATTACAAACGCCATTCCACCCGAAGCATGGAAATGATTGACATCCGCCGCACCATTTGGATACATCCGTGTCAATAATGGAACAACATCCGACAAATCTGACATGTCTTCCCAATTGATAATAATTCCTGCTGCACGAGCAATCGCGATGAGGTGAATGGTATGATTTGTTGAACCACCCGTTGCTAATAATCCAATGATTCCATTTACAATTGTTTTTTCGTCAAATTGATTCGCCAAAGAAGCTTCATATCCTTTTTTCGAGTTTGCACTTGCTACTTTTACTGCTTCTTCCGTCAATAAATCGCGCAATTCCGTTCCGGGATTAACAAAACTGGAGCCTGGCAATTGCATCCCCATGATTTCCATCAACATTTGGTTGCTGTTTGCCGTTCCGTAAAACGTACAAGTTCCTGGCGAATGGTACGAATCAGACTCACCTTTTAATAATTCTTCACGGCCTATTTTTCCTTCTGCATATTCCTGGCGAATACGTGCTTTTTCTTCGTTGCTAATTCCACTAGGCATGGGGCCACCGGGAACAAAAACAGAAGGTAAATGCCCAAAACGCAATGCACCCATCATTAATCCGGGTACAATTTTGTCGCAAATTCCAAGGTATAAACCTGCGTCAAACATATTGTGTGTCAATCCAATCGCTGCTGAAAGTGCAATCACATCGCGACTAAAAAGCGATAATTCCATTCCTGTTTGTCCTTGCGTCACGCCATCACACATCGCAGGTACACCGCCCGCAACCTGCGCTACAGCTTGGTGTTTAACGGCATAGGATCGAATTTTTTCAGGATAATTTTCATACACTTTGTGCGCCGACAACATATCGTTGTAAGCTGTAATAATTCCCAAATTTGGCGTGCTATTTTCTGCTAATTCCTTTTTTTCGTGTGAACTACAACCTGCAAAAGCATGTGCTAAATTCCCACAATGTAAATCCTTTCGCACAACTCCTTCTTGGTGCGCAGCTTTCATATCTGCTAAGTATTCTTCACGCGTTGCTTTACTGCGTTGAATAATGCGGTCCGTAACTTCTTTAATGCGTTGATTCATAATTTATTTCGTATAAAAAACTTCTGTAATAATCTTTGTGAAAGCAGCAATCGGCAATTCCTTTTGAGCTGCATTTTCAAAAACGGTTTTCTTTTTTTCTCCCGTAATCGTTAAATACGTTCGCACCGCTTGATTGAGTATATGCGCTGTACACGTAATGCGTTGTTTAGGATGAACAGGTGCTTGCGTTGCCAAACAATTTTCAGTGCTTGTTAAAGCGAGTTCAGAGCCCGAATCGTTTGGGAAAATAGAGGCCGTATGACCATCTTCTCCCATTCCTAAGAGCACCAAATCAGGATTTGAAAAAACAGCATACGATGCACTAACTGCCGCTGTATTTGCTTTCTCGTCCGTAGGATTGACAACCATTGGAATAAATGTAGCCTCTTTCGCATGATTTTGCAATAAGGTTTCACGGACTAATTTCTCATTTGAAAAGTCACTTGTGTTTTCTACGAAACGCTCGTCCAACAAGCCAATGGTTATTTTTTTCCAGTTCAAATCCAATAGGGAAAGTACAGGAAATAAGCTTTTAGGAGTTGATCCTCCCGAAACCAAAATATAAATGTGTTCCTTTATTTCTAATAAATTTTTCAAGTCATTCGCAATCTTTTCTGCCAAGGCCTGATTTAGTTCCGTACTTGTTTCGTATGCTGAAAAAATCATTCGTCCCACGTTTTTGTTTTCCATGAACAATCTTTGTCCAAAATCAAATCACCTGGACCCCATGTTCCTGCTTCGTATAAAATATTGGGTTGGTTGGTCGCTTTCCAATTTTCAGTAATCGATTCCGTCCATTCCCATGCTGCTTGCAATTCATCTTGGCGCATAAACAAGGTTTGATTTCCACGAA
>CAZHPL010000097.1:7216-10933 GCA_964534495.1 uncultured Lishizhenia sp. | reverse complement strand
TCAAGTGAACGACGCTAATGGCCGATCGGGAATGATAAAAGGAATGGATGCGCTGTAAAATGAACGTAAAAAACAACAACCAAAAATACGTATTGACCGCATCCGAAAAAGCTGCACGATGACTACAATTGTCAAAGCGCAGCAAGGAATAAAACCCACCCGCAAGTGGTAACAAAAGAATTGCCGTTAAAGCAAAGCGGTTTTTACCAATTTTTTGAAGCGGATTTGTCATAACTGTGTAACTCTATTCCTCCGAAAACGCAATTTCCTTTTAGGCGAATGGTTTTCTGATTTTCGATTAATTCTGGGTTAGAAGGGTGACGTTGATCATCGATGCCACCAAAAACGGTTGTAGCTTCCGATACCAATTTCCAATCGGATGGAACGATAAGTGTCACGCCACCAAAAACGCAAGTCACTTCAACGTTTGTTTCCTTTTCAAAATCGGCTTGCATTAAATTGATTTCCGTACCTCCAAAAACAGCCGAAACGGAAGCGCCCCTCAAATTTTTACTTACAATTTTCTTGGTAACGCCTCCGAAATAGGCATTTGCTTCAATAAAATCTGAATCGTCTAATTCATTACTGGACACAGTTTCCTCCCAGAATTTTTTTTTTCGACCACCAAAAATGGATTTGGCAATCATCGAAGCACCAATGAAGATAATTAACACGGGCCACAAAAATTGAGGATTGAACATATTCGGCATCATTTCCGAAAGCATAAATGTACCTCCGATGGTCACCATGATATAACCTGCCAAGTGACGGAACTGGTGTTTGATTAAATTCACCACACCCGCTGCAATTAGAATCATTTTCCAAGAAAGCAACCAATGCGGAAGTGGCACGCCCATTTGTCCAATCAAAACCAAAACTCCTGCAGCAATTACAAAGATACCTGCGGTGATTTTACCGACACGTTGTCTTCTTTGCCAATTTTCATCCATACGCATTTCCATAAAGCGTTTTTTAAATCTGTGTTCTCTTTCCATGTTGTTTATTTTTTGACCAAAACTACGGGCAAGTCAAACGACACGAAAGTGCTTTTCGGTGAAATGTAGCTATTTTTCGGCAGATGGTGGAAAGTGAGGGGAGATTTAACAATGAACTATTTTTATAATGAATGCTCTACTTTTATCCCCGATTCAAAAAAACTTGTGTTGAAGCAAGAAACCGTTTGCGCCGTCATTAAATAACCTCTTTTACAAGTTACTAAAAAATATTAAAAAGTAGGATGAGTTGATTAATTGAATTTTTGTACTTTCATTAAATGAAATTTTATGTAATTCTGTTCTTATTGGTTGTGGTTTCATCTTGTAATCAACAAGCACCTACAAACCCAGAAACTAAAAACACTAAACCCAGTGAAACCATTTCCAATGAGCAACAACAAGATACCGTTAAAAATATCCCATCTAAATCAATACTCGTAGACAGTTTGATTGACATTCAATCCATTAATCCGAAAATTCAGGTTGATTTAAAATATGCAACATCAGACAATTTCATGCACATGCGATTATATGAACGTTTATCAAAAGCCTATTTACAAAAAGATGTTGCCCTACGATTATCCGCAGCACAGGAAATGTTAGATAAACTGAAACCTGGTTATCGATTGTTGGTGTATGATGCTGTCAGACCTGTAAGTGTGCAACGCAAAATGTGGAATGCACTCGACACCATTCCAGTTGTTGAAAGAGGTAAATTTGTTTCAAATCCAGATAATCGAAGCTTACACAATATGGGTGCTGCGGTGGATTTGACAATCATTGACGGCAATGGAAAACCCTTAGACATGGGAGCTGGTTACGACGATATTCGAAAAATAGCCTACCCTATTTTGGAAAAAGAATTTTTAGCAAAAGGTGAACTAACGGAAGCACATATATCCAATCGTGAATTGTTACGAAAAGTGATGAAAGCGCAGGGATTTCGCCCTTTAGATACGGAATGGTGGCATTTCAATGCTTGTTCACGTCCTCAAGGACTAGCGAAGTATAAAGTCTTGATGGAAGAACCTTTGTAGTGGTATAAGTGTATCGTTTTGTTATCCAAAGTGACAAAAAGTGTAAATCTGTTTCTCTTTAATTTAGTTGGATGACATTTTAGTGTCAAGAACGAACTTATTCAATTATTTCAAAATAAAAATGTTAAAATTTCGATTCTTTGAAATGTAACTTGATTTTTAGTTTATTTTTAGCAAAGAGATTGTGTCGTGAAAGATTTTAAAGAAAATAAAAAAGCATTAGATAAAGAGCTCGAGCGCTTCATGGGCTTGTTGAATGATCTATTGCCACAATATCACCAACTTTTACAGAAAAATGATTTAAGTAAAGACGAATTAAGCGAATTGGGAGAAATCGAACATTACTTAATGGGAATTAATGCGAAAATTGTTGAAATAAAAAGTAAACTAGAACAAGATTTATTCGGTCAATCTTTAGATATCTATTACGAATTAAAAAGAAAGGCCATGGATGGTGATGCTTCTGCTCGTCTCAAACTAGAATCCATGCGTGGTGCATTTGCTGAAGCACTAGAAAGTGGTGACGTGATCAATTACAATTGATTTTACTCTGCTTCACATCAAAAATCAACTTTGTTTTATTCATTTTCTTCTTTAAAACGATCGTGCAACTGCACTTTTAAATCAAGAATTTCAGCTTCGATGGTATGAACAATTTCATTAACATCTTCTGATTGACAAAAACGTGGCTCGCCAAAAATCACATAGGAATCAAAGGGTACCAATAATTTTTCGCCTTTCGGAAGAACTTTTCCTAAACCACTCATGAATACTGGAATGTAAGGAATGTCTTTATGCTTACTCAAAATCACGCCAATTCCTTTTTTAAATTCTTGCATTTTCTCTGGTTCACCTCTTGAGCCTTCAGGAAATAAAATCAACGATTTTCCTTCATTCAGCGCCTTTCCCATCTGTGCAATTGGGTTTTCTGCACCATCACTTTTGGAACGACGAATTAACATTGAATTAGTAAAAAAACGTGTTAACGAAGCTTTTAAAGGTGATTTACCAAAATAATCTCCAGCAGCAACAGGATGTGTTTTTCCAATTTGCATCCAACTTAATGAGGACATCAAGGCCATTGTGTCCAAATGACTATTGTGATTGGAAACGATGATGAACTGCTTTTCCTTTTTGAGGTTTTCTTTGTGAATGAATTTCACTCCGACTATCACACGCAAAAAAGTGCGCATGATTCCTAAATACAAAAATCCAAGTACAAAGCCTTTCATTTAAACGTAGTGCAAGTTGTAAACCAAATAGAAAAAAGAAGGTGCTGTAACAGCTAATGAATCAATACGATCCAAAATACCACCATGTCCAGGTATCAAAGTACCTGTGTCTTTTAATCCGATGTCACGCTTAATTGCCGAAACGATTACATCTCCAATAAAACCACATGAAGCCACTAATGCACCTGCAACAAAAGATTCCATTGCTGTAAAAGGCGTTAAAAAACGTAAGAAATAAGCGATGAAAGTGGTAGTAATTAATCCTCCAACGAAGCCTTCCCACGTCTTATTGGGACTAATTTTTTCAATGATTTTGTGGCGCCCCAATAATTTACCCCAAACAAATTGAAATACATCATTAATTTCAGTTAGGAAAACGACATATAACAACAAGCCTCTTCCTCCAACATCAAATCCATCAATATCTGGTAAGGACAATAAATAAGCTAAGTG
>CAZHPL010000097.1:5696-7206 GCA_964534495.1 uncultured Lishizhenia sp. | reverse complement strand
ATCAATTGGGTTGGTAAAACACTCATCGAACGACCAATTTCAGTTGTATAGCCACGAATGACAAGGACAAACGGAATCCAAACAAACATAATGATTGGAATGAAAATGATGAAAATATTAAACCAACCAATGTAAGCTAGATAATATTGAACGGGAATGGCGAGATAGCACCAAATGATAATGCGACGGTCTTCTTCACGAATGTTTTTACTGATACTTGCCAATTCACGCAAAGCGGCAAAAGACAATAAACCAAAGGCTACAAACGAAACAGCAGGATGAATGACAGCAGCCAAAATAAAAATCGTAGCCATCACCCACCAAGAGCGGGTGCGCATTTTCAATTCATCTAATTTAGCTTTTGGGTTAATTTTTCCAGCGACAAAAAACAAAGTCGAGGCAAATACCAATAAGGAAAGAATAATTAAAATGATGATTCCAATTTCCTTGTGCTGAAAGTAATCGAGTGGGTTCATTTTGTTGAATCTTTAATACAATGTGAAATACGAATTGCCGTGCTTAATATCAAAAATGTTATAATGATACTAAAAACTTCGTTAGCGTAAAGTTTTACATGTGGAAAAAAATAAACGATTAAACAGGATAATCCGATAACGAAAGCACGATCACTTTTTCCCATGGGTCCGTCATATCGACGTATCTGATTGATTGCTTTTCCTAAAATTCCAGCATATTCATTGATTACAGAGAGGAATAAAAACGCGATAAAAAGATATTCATTCACATGAAAAATGACACCTAAAGGAAAAAACATCACAAAATCAGAAACCACATCTCCCAATTCATTTAATACCTCCCCTGATTTACTTTGCAATTGGTATTCTCGAGCCATCATTCCGTCCAAAGCATTTAAAGCCATGCGAATAAATAAACTTAATGGCATGACCAATAAGAAACTTTTTTCTTCCAAAAAGTACGCTAAAACGCCTGTTCCTATGGAAAGCAAAATTGCCATTAATGTGATGGCATTCGGACTAATGCCCAAACCATGCATTTTTCGTAATAGCGGACGCAGTAGTGCTTGGAATTTTGGTTTTATGTTATAAACTGAAATCAATTTTTTCTAAATTTTATGAATGGATCAACTTGGTGTTTTTTCGCTTTAATTTCTTGAGAAAAGCTGTGATTTTTTATAAAATACAAGACCTCACGACCAAATACTTCTGTTTTAATATACATTTCATCATGATTCAAAGGAATGAAACAATAATCAACAACGCTTTGATTTAAACTGTTGATACCAAAGTCCACATTTCCCAAAATCATGGCCGTTTCTTTGTGTTTGTTGATCAATTTGGTAGCGTAATTTTCAATTAAAATGCCTTTGGAAATGGTCGTGTCATCAATTGCAGGATAAGGTGAATTGGAAAAATCTTTCATCACATTACATATCACCTTTGTATGAAAATCAATAATCGCATTACCAATAGAAACCAGCTCATTAAAATCCTGCATCTGCTTCTAGAACCCATCTCCAAATCAGACAATA
>CAZHPL010000097.1:385-5686 GCA_964534495.1 uncultured Lishizhenia sp. | reverse complement strand
TTTTATTAAAACGGCAGGTGCTCTTTCTTGTAATGGACTTCTGTCATACACAATCGTGTTAATGTTTCCTTTGCCGTATTTTTTTATCCAAGTGTTAATAGTCCATGTTCCAAAAATATAAGCGAAAACATGCACTTTTTTATAGTCCATTAAATGATGCTTTTGTACATAATCATTCAGGTTTTCCACCGATGCAACCAATGATTTCCGACTGATGTATTTAGGAATAAACAAGTCATAACCACAGTTATTGAAATAGGATTTTAGCTTTTTTGTCCCGTAAACTTTAGAGCCAAAACCAGGCAGAATTAGCAAAGCTTCACGTTCTTTTAGCGCAATAAAAGGTTGCCTTTTTACTTGTCCAGAAAAGTTAAAACAAAGCAAAAACAGCACAGCGACTGTAAGTAGAAATTTAGAAAAAGGAGCAAACATTATTGGTGCTAAAATACACAATTATCTGAAAATTCAAGATTTAGCCTTGAATTGTACTTATCCGTTAAGCACAACTAGTTTATCGTTTAATCTCTTTATACTTTATTTATCACGACTAAACCGAGTTCTAAATTGGAGACAATTTCCTTGATTTTTTCATCATTTATCTCCATTT
Organism: uncultured Lishizhenia sp.; assembly: GCA_964534495.1. Classification (GTDB taxonomy): domain Bacteria; phylum Bacteroidota; class Bacteroidia; order Flavobacteriales_D; family Crocinitomicaceae; genus UBA952. The sequence continues at coordinate 5,079 of CAZHPL010000097.1, read as the reverse complement.
CTTTGTCTACACAGCATTTCAATACCGTTTTCGTACCGAAAGTTGCTGTATTTTCATACAAGCTTTGTTCCAACTCAAGAATTGAATCAAATATCTTGTCGGGATTCCAATAAATTGTGCTATAAGGATTTAAAGTTGTCTTTTTTATGTTGGGTTTCTCGATAAATGGAACGTACATATAAAATTCATTTGTAGCCGAATTCAATGAAAACGAATCGCTCTCAAGGTTTTTCTGGAAGATAGAAATTAATTCTTGAGCAATTCGACGTTCAGCTTTACGTTCCAATTCTGATCTGATTTTCATAATTTCAACATCGTCGACACCTGACTCCCACGTTGTTCGACAAAGTTCTAACATTTCATTTTTATCTTGTACATCCATCTCCCAATTTTCAATTTCGGAAAGAAGACAGGCTTTCCTTGCTTCATCACCATCAAATATTTTTAAAAATGTTTTTCGCCATAATTGATTGGTTTCATCATTTTCAAAAATGGAATAATATTTTGCATAAGATATAATTTGTATACCATAATTGCATTCAAATTCGACAGCATAGCCTTCATTTGAGAAAACCATAGCTGTAAGCCTCAATTCTGTTTTTAATGAATTTTCCATTGTTTTTATTTTTCGTCAAAGAAAATTTTAATAACCGCCAACGTTTGTCGGTTTGATGGTTTACTTTCGTATAAATTTTAAACGTATGTCACAAGTAAAATCCATTGAAAGACTAAGTAGTATATTAAATTTTGTTCATCAACATCCTTTTTGCACCTTGCAACAAATGATGAATAATTTGTCCAACAAAGACTATGTACCGACAGAGCGCACGATGCAACGCGACTTGAAGACGATTCGCGAAATGTGTTTCATTGACATCAAGTACAATCGCATGCAAAACGGCTATTTTATTGATAAAGACAGCGAGCGTGATTTTAACGAATGGATGCAGATTTTTGAATTGTTCAACCGTGCCAATGTCATTAACGAAGTATTAATCAAAACACCCGGAACGATTGACTATATTGACTTTGACCAATCAACAAGTATTCATCTTTTTCCTTCGATTCTAAATGCGATAATTGAACGCAAAAAAATCAAATTCAACTATTTAAGTTTTTGGCAAAAAGAACCTGTTTCCATCGTATTAGAACCTCAATTACTCAAAGAATACCTTAACCGTTGGTATGTAGTTGGTACAAATGAAGCCGGTGAATTCCGTAGTTATGGACTCGAACGTGTAACGCATTTTGAACTGCTAGCAACTACTTTCCGACCGAAAGTAAAAAACCCAAAAAAATTGTTTTACGATGTGATCGGTGTGTATTCCGAAAACGACAAGGAGCGAGTTGTTTTGAGTTACCAAGCTTTTCAGGGAAAATACATCCAATCACAACCTTTGCATGCAAGTCAAAAAATACTGGTGGACAATGCTACTGAGTTGCGCATCGAATTGCACGTTCGCCCGAATTATGAACTCGAAGAGCAAATCTTAAAACAAGGTGAACGAGTTACAGTTCTTGAACCGGAATGGTTGCGGGAGGTGATAAAAGAACGTATTTTGAACTCCTTGAAAAATTATGAGTGAAAGGTCCCCGAAAATTATAATCTAGTTTCGTTGTCTAATTTACTGCTAATCGAAAACCTCTGATAAATAAGAGGTTTTCTTACATTTTTTTTGATTTATGAGATGAAATCAAAGTTCCACTCCCTCCATAAGCAATTCTTTAATCCGTTGATTTTCTCGCCAATTAATCGCATGGAGTCGATTGTTATAGGATTCTGTATAACAATTCAATATTTGAATCTTTGGAACTTGAATATCAGCTGTAAACTTCGATTCTTCAATCAATTCTAGCGGGCGTTTCAAACCTCTTTTTTGCTCAAAACTTAATTTAAAGTCGATGGCATCAGAAGAACTATTTTGTAGCATTTCACTCAACTTTTCAACACGTTTGACCGCTGTTTTTCTTGGTTCTGAAGTCTTCGATTGAAGTAGGCCTTTATATATTTTGCGTAATGAAACAGACTCAATTTTCAACCTTCTCAACACCTGTAATTGATCTTCGATTTCTTCTTCGAAAGTTGGAAGCGACGCTTGTAGCATTTGGATCTTTTGGTCAATCGATTTTGTAAAGTGTTTTGATGACGAACTAAAACTTTCAGCGGTACCAAGCATTAAGCCATTGCTACAAACTTGGCGAAACAAACCGGCATTGAAATGCAAAGGGTATAAACCATTAGAACTGCTAAAGAGCGTAAACATACGTTGATAAACTTCCCCATCTTCCATCATTTTTTCAGAATAAAGTTTAAGTTGTTGTATTCCACGTTGTAATGTCAGATCGTATTGGACAGGTTTTACAACCTTTTCAATCAATGGTAAGTTATCGCTAATAAGTTGTGAAAAATCTAAAATACCATACTTATCCGATTTTTCTGACTTACTAATTATTTTGTCATCATAAAGAGTAACGATTTGATTGCTTCTTCTAATTATTTTATGCGGTTCCACTTTTTTCATTAATTCGCTTGAATCAAATGCGCGTTGCATGATTAGTATACCTTTTGTTGAGCTTTGTTTAAACATTTCGTTAAGACTAATTATTTAATAGGTTCAAAATTAAATCTCAACTATGCCAAAAATTGTCGTTCAAAGATTAAATTCAATACAAATTTTATTACTATAAGTTCTTGAATCAAAGTTTGATTTGAATGGTTTTGCCTATCGTTAATAGATGAAAACTAAAACAGCGATTAAAAGCAGAAGTAAATGTAACTGAGACGAATTGTCACGGTTTGAAAATGGTAAATTGAAACCTTTTGAAGTGAAAATTGAAAAAAATGTAAAAGTTAAAACCTTTTGAAGTGAAAAGTGAGGAGAATATAGGATGAATTTTAAGAACAGCGATAGCTTAGGTAGTTTCCCACAAAGTGTGTAAAGCTGAAAGTCCTAACATCCAAACGTCCTTGAGTCTTTTATCCCTCAGTCCTATTGTCTTAATCCCGATAACTATCAGGACCTAACGTCCTATTGTCCTTCAGTCTTAATGTCCTAATGTCCTTTGTCCTAATGTCCCTCTGTCCTATTGTCCCTCTGTCCTATTGTCATAATCCCGATAGCTATCAGGACCTAACGTCCTATTGTCCTTCAGTCTTAATGTCCTAATGTCCTTTGTCCTAATGTCCCTCAGTCCTAATCTCTTAAAATCTTTTCGTCCTTGAATCTATAAACACAACCCCACCATTGAACCAAAACGCCTTTTAGTTGTAAGTTGTTGGGTAATCGTTATTTTTATACATGCGTTCACTTCTACTACTGTTTGCATTGCTTCCGAATTTGCTGTTTTCGCAATCGAATTGTTCTTTTAAATATCACCAAAAAAAAGGTGGAAATTACTTGTTTTCGATCTATTATGAATCGGATTTAAAGACGCCCCTGAACGGAGTTTGTGAGACCCAATCAAATGGGGAAATCTACGAGCGACGCGTTTTTAAGGATGGAAAATTAATGGAAGAAGTACTGAATTACGAAAGTGGTTTCTCCCGAATTAAGGTAAAAGACCTGACCAACAAACGGGATTCAGTTATTGCAACCATTGAACTATTTTGGCCAAATGGTAACCGCAAACAAACGAATATTTATTATTGGGACAGAACAGGTCGTCGTTGCGAAAAATACATGGATTATCACCTCAATGGAAAAGTACGTTTTGTAAACTTCAATGCCTTTGTGAGATTATCTGAAATCAATGAATACGACATCAAAGATTATCCTCCTCACACTATTGATTACGATGGCTTCACAACTTTACGTGTGCCTTTTGGTGTAGCGCTTGAATACGATGATGCAGGAGTTTTGAAGTCGAAAACGAATCACAAAATGATATTAAATCGTGGTTACGAGCATTCGTCAAAAGATGGCCTATATGAAGATTATCACCACAATGGAAAACTAAAAACAAGTGGGTATTACAAAGACGGAGATCCTGATGGGGATTGGATTACGTATAATTTTAATGGGGTAAAAATCGAAGAACAACATTTCAAAAGAAACATGAAAGTCGGCACTTGGAAAGGTTGGCACGACAACGGAAAAATGCGATTTGAATCTACGTATGATACGCTTTCGCGCTATCCGTTCACAGCTAACACAAAAGAATGGAACGAAATCGGACAATTGACTTATGAACGTTGGATTGATCGCGACGGCTCCGGTTTTGAAAAAAAATGGAACAATAATGGACGATTAATTCATGCGTTGACTTTGGTTAACAACTCGAAAGAACAAGGAACGGAGAAAACATGGTTTGATAATGGTCAAACGGCAACCTGGTTGGATAATCGAAAAAATGCAGACACTACCTACTTGAAGTATTTTCCAAACGGAAAACTTGAAGAGATACACCGTAGCAAACTTGCTGATTCTATGATTACCATCCTAATTGAAAAATACAATCCTGCTGGAAATTTGATTTCAAAGGTTGAAAAATCCGTAAAAAACAGCCATCAGCATTTTGATTTTGTCAACAATTGGGACAATGGCAACCCGAAATCTATCGTTCATCAAACGGATCAAATGCGCAAGGAAGAAACCTTTTTCTCAAATGGAAAATGGGCGACAATCAAACATTTCTCAGCTGGAAAATTAGATGGCGTTTCGATTGAATACGATAGTTTGGGGATGAAATTAGTG
>CAZHPL010000097.1:0-363 GCA_964534495.1 uncultured Lishizhenia sp. | reverse complement strand
ACAGGTAAAATGGTGTTTTCTGCATTCTACGACAAAGGTTGTCTCGTTCAAATGGACACCGACCTTTCTGCACCCAAACGCAAACTAAAAGACTTGAAAAAAGAGGAAAAGGAACGCATTACGAATTTGGTTTTTCATTACTTGAACGAATCGACGTACTCCAACCCATATCCCTATTATTCACCACAACAAATGGATTCCATTGCGAATTATTTCTTGTATTTACACGACAAATGGACTTCGCACCACCCTTTCCCCTTTCCTGATAAAATCATTACGAACCAAGTGATTACCTTCAGTTTACCGCAAGTGTATTTGACCGGTTTAATGAAAAAAGATACCAGCGACAAATACGTAAAAGAA
>CAZHPL010000096.1:7931-10942 GCA_964534495.1 uncultured Lishizhenia sp. | reverse complement strand
ATTACCAAGCTTACTGACAGAGATTCTCAGGAAGTAGTCGGATATTTTGAAGTACTGGACTTGATTTCGGAAACTTATGAAAACATTAGCCTTACCGAAAGCGATATCAAAAGTTTACATAATAGTTTGTTGAAATACAGTACCAAGGACGAATGGCATAAAGGCAATTATAAGCTGCATAGCAATGCGGTTGAAGCCTCATTTCCTGACGGCACAAGACATATCATTTTCCGAACCACTGAAGCGGGATTTGCCACCGAAGATGCCATAAGGGCTTTACTCAATTGGTATAATTCCGAAACGGAAGTACACACGTTAATCAAAATAGCGTCTTTTGTCTATGACTTTTTGAGTATTCACCCATTTCAAGACGGAAACGGCAGGTTAAGCCGTTTGATTTCAACCCTTTTGCTTCTCAAAAACGGATATAAATGGATACAATACGTGAGTTTTGAACACGAAATAGAAAACCGAAAAAACGAATATTATCAAGTGCTAAGAAGTTGTCAGGCTCAACGCCCAAACGAAGATGTAACAGTTTGGATACTGTTCTTTTTGAATTGCTTGTCAAATATCCAATTGCAACTGCTAACGAAATTGCAAAAAAGTGGAATGGAAACACAGCTTTCACCCAAAGAAAAATCAATTTATTCTATTATACAAAACCGTCCGAACATCCAATCGGGAGAAATTGCCGAAAAGTTAGATATACCTGCACCAACTGTAAAACGTATTTTGTCAGAGTTGCTCAAAAAAGGATTAATTGAAAAACAAGGAAATGGACGCAATGTGAGTTACACGATAAAATAACAATGAAAACTAATAAAACGACCTAATAAATATTAATCCCCACAAAAAAACGAGCAAGAAAATCCCTTACTCGTTTCAAAAAACTATTTCGATTCGTATTAAACGATGCTTCTGTAGCGAATGCGTTTTGGTCCGGAATCACCCAAGCGTTTTTTCTTGTTCTCCTCGTAGTCGGAATATGAACCTTCAAACCAATACACTTCAGAATCTCCTTCGAAAGCCAAAATATGCGTACAAATACGATCCAAAAACAACGGTCGTGTGAGATGACAACCGCACGACTGAAAACAAAATCATCTTTCGTATCATAATCAAATATTAACGTATCAAAACGTATCATTTGTTATTTACGATTTAAAATTTTAATCGTATCTTAGCGTATCAAATCGTATCAAAATGGACAACAAAGTATATAATTTTAAACTTAAAATTGATTGGAAGCTGATAAAATTAATCAGTGAAATAGACCGTTTTGATGCAAATTGGACAGCTATTGAACGCAAAGAAGTACAAACCCTCAAAGAATTGAAAAGTATTGCTACCGTGCGAAGTGTAGGGGCTTCAAACCGTATTGAGGGCAATAGAATGAGCGATGAAGAAGTTAATATGTTGCTTCAAAAAATTGATGTCACCAACCTTACTGACAGAGATTCACAGGAAGTAGTCGGTTATTTTGAAGTATTGGACTTGATTTCAGAATCTTATTCAACCATCAGTGTTACTGAAAATCATATCAAAAGTTTACATAATAGTTTGATGAAATACAGTACCAAAGACGAATGGCATAAAGGCAATTATAAACTGCATAGTAATGCGGTTGAAGCCTCATTTCCTGACGGCACAAGACAAATCATTTTTCAAACCACCGAAGCGGGAATTGCAACCGAAGATGCCATAAGGGCTTTGCTCCATTGGTATAATTCCGAAACGGAAGTACATGAGTTAATCAAAGTAGCATCTTTTGTCTATGATTTTTTGAGCGTTCACCCATTTCAAGACGGAAACGGCAGGTTAAGCCGTTTGATTTCAACGCTTTTGCTTCTAAAAAATGGATATAAATGGATACAATACGTGAGTTTTGAACACGAAATAGAAAACAGAAAAAACGAATATTATCAGGTGCTTAGAAGTTGTCAGGCACAGCGTCCAAATGAAGATATAACCGTTTGGATACAGTTCTTTTTGAATTGTTTGTCAAATATCCAATTGCAACTGCTAACGAAATTGCAAAAAAGTGGAATGGAAACACAGCTTTCACCCAAAGAAAAATCAATTTATTCTATTATACAAAACCGTCCGAACATCCAATCGGGAGAAATTGCCGAAAAGTTAGATATACCTGCACCAACTGTAAAACGTATTTTGTCAGAGTTGCTCAAAAAAGGATTAATTGAAAAACAAGGAAATGGACGCAATGTGAGTTACACGATAAAATAACAATGAAAACTAATAAAACGACCTAATAAATATTAATCCCCACAAAAAAACGAGCAAGAAAATCCCTTACTCGTTTCAAAAAACTATTTCGATTCGTATTAAACGATGCTTCTGTAGCGAATGCGTTTTGGTCCGGAATCACCCAAGCGTTTTTTCTTGTTCTCCTCGTAGTCGGAATATGAACCTTCAAACCAATACACTTCAGAATCTCCTTCGAAAGCCAAAATATGCGTACAAATACGATCCAAAAACCAACGGTCGTGAGAAATGACAACCGCACATCCTGCAAAATTCTCAATGCCTTCCTCTAAAGCACGCAACGTATTCACGTCGATGTCATTCGTTGGCTCATCCAATAGTAGAACATTCGCTTCTGTTTTCAAAGTCATGGCAAGGTGCAAACGATTGCGTTCTCCTCCTGAAAGTACACCCACTTTTTTATTTTGATCCGCACCGTTGAAGTTGAATTTCGATAAATAAGCACGCGCATTGATTTTCTGATTTCCGATTTCAATAAACTCTAAACCATTGGAAACCACATCAAAAACTGTTTTTTCAGGTGAAATATCTTTGTGCGTTTGATCTACGTAACCAATTTGTACCGTTTCACCCACTTGGAATTCGCCTTTATCGGGTTGTAATTCGTCCATAATCATCTTGAAAATGGTTGTTTTTCCCGCACCATTTGGCCCGATAACACCCACAATTCCGGCAGGAGGTAATTTAAAGTTCAAATCACCGTACAACAATTTGTCGCCAAATGC